>JBKQQQ010000476.1:0-4465 GCA_052144275.1 Streptosporangiaceae bacterium | reverse complement strand
CGGGCTGCGCGGCTTCCTGCCGGCCTCGCTGGTGGAGATGCGCCGGGTCCGCGACCTGCAGCCGTATGTGGGCAAGGAGATCGAAGCCAAGATCATCGAGCTGGACAAGAACCGCAACAACGTGGTCTTGTCCCGGCGCGCCTGGCTCGAGCAGACCCAATCCGAGGTCCGCCACACCTTCCTCAACACCTTGTCCAAGGGCCAGATCCGCAAGGGCGTGGTGTCCTCGATCGTCAACTTCGGCGCGTTCGTCGACTTGGGCGGCGTGGACGGCCTGGTGCACGTGTCCGAGCTGTCCTGGAAGCACATCGACCACCCGGGTGAGGTCGTCGAGGTCGGCCAGGAGGTCACCGTCGAGGTGCTGGACGTGGACATGGACCGCGAGCGCGTCTCGCTGTCGCTGAAGTCCACCCAGGAAGACCCGTGGCAGCAGTTCGCGCGGACCCACCAGATCGGGCAGGTCGTGCCGGGCCGGGTCACCAAGCTCGTCCCGTTCGGCGCGTTCGTCCGGGTCGAGGAGGGCATCGAGGGCCTGGTGCACATCTCCGAGCTGGCCGACCGGCACGTGGAGATCCCGGAGCAGGTCGTCCAGGTGGGCGACGAGATCTTCGTCAAGATCATCGACATCGACCTGGACCGGCGCCGGATCAGCCTGTCGCTCAAGCAGGCCAACGAGGGCACCATCGGCGAGACGGTCGGCGACGACTTCGACCCGACCCTGTACGGCATGCCGGCCTCCTACGACGAGCAGGGCAACTACGAGTACCCGGAGGGCTTCGACCCGGAGACCGGCGAGTGGCTGCCCGGCTACGAGAAGCAGCGTGAGGAGTGGGAGCACCAGTACGCCGAGGCGCGCGCCAGGTTCGAGGCGCACCGGCGTCAGGTGGAGGAATCCCGCCGGGCCGCGGAGGAGGAAGGCGTCACGGCCGAGTCCGGCGACTCCGACGCGGCGGCGGGCAACGGCGCCCCGCGCGGCCCGCGCAGCGGCCGCTCGGGCGGATCCCGTCCGGCCGGCACGCCCGGCGCGGTCACCTCGAGCTCGACCCCGGGGGCCGGCGCCACCGGCACCCTGGCTTCCGACGAGGCCCTGGCGGCCCTGCGCGAGAAGCTGTCCGGCGGCCAGAGCTAAAATCCAGCACCGATGCCGCGCCCGCCCGCTCCTGCGGGCGGGCGCGGCATTCTTGTCCCTGCCTACGTCCGCGAACGGCATCTGTGGGCCCCCGGGTACCTTCTTAGGTGACCTGGGGGCCACCGAGTACGTAAGGAGGGCTCACGTTGCTGCGGGTCGGGCTCACCGGAGGCATCGGGTCGGGCAAGAGCGAGGTATCCCGGCGGCTGGCGGACCACGGCGCCGTGCTCATCGACGCGGACGTGGCCGCCAGGGAAGTGGTCGTCCCCGGCTCGCCGGGGCTGGCCCGCATCGCCGGGGCCTTCGGTGACGACGTTCTGCGCCCGGATGGCTCGCTGAACCGGGAGCGGCTGGGCGAGATCGTGTTCGCCGATCCCGGGCTGCGCGCGACACTCAACGAGATCGTGCACCCGCTGGTCCGCGCGTGGATGCAGGCAGCCGAACGCACCGCCGTGCAGGCCGCCGGACCGCCAGGCCCCGTCATCGTGCACGATGTGCCCTTGCTGGCCGAGAGCCGAGGCAAGGACGCCTTCGACCTTGTCATCGTGGTGGACGTGCCGCCCGGGCTGCAGGTCGAACGGCTGGTCAGCCAGCGCGGCATGGCGCCGGATCAGGCCCGGGCCCGGATGGCGGCCCAGGCCAGCCGGGAGCAGCGGCTGGCCGTCGCCGACATCGTGATCGACAACTCCGGCTCCCTGGACGACCTGGACAGCCGCGTCGCCGACGTCTGGGCCGACCTGGTGCGCCGGCTCCAGGCCTGAGACCGGGCGGTAGGCGCCGCGGAATGTCAGACCCCCCGCCTAGAGTTGAACCCTCGGAGGTCTAGGAGGTTTGCCGTCGTGCGTCCGGTTACCGATTTGCAGCGCAGGGTTGCGCCGTTCGAGGTCATCACCGACATGGTGCCGGCTGGCGACCAGCCGACGGCGATCGCCGAGATCTCCAGGCGGATACGGGCGGGGGACACGAACACCGTGCTGCTCGGCGCGACCGGCACCGGCAAGACCGCCTCGGTCGCGTGGATCGCCGAGCGGCTGCAGCGGCCGCTGCTGGTGATGCTGCCGAATAAGACGCTCGCCGCCCAGTTTGCCAACGAACTGCGCGAGATGCTGCCCAACAACGCGATCGAGTACTTCGTCTCCTATTACGATTATTACCAGCCAGAAGCGTACGTCCCGCAGACCGACACCTACATCGAGAAAGACTCCTCGATCAACTCCGAGGTGGAACGGCTCAGGCACTCGGCGACCAATTCGCTGCTCACCCGGCGCGACACCATCGTGGTCTCCTCCGTGTCGTGCATCTACGGCCTCGGCACGCCGCAGGAATACGTGGACCGGATGCTCAAGGTCAAGCTGGGTGACACCGTCGAGCGGGACATGCTGCTGCGCAAGCTGGTCGGCATGCAGTACGCCCGGAACGACCTGGCCTTCACCCGCGGCACCTTCCGGGTCCGCGGCGACACCATCGAAGTCATCCCGATGTACGAGGAACTCGCGGTCCGGATCGAGATGTTCGGCGACGAGATCGAGCGGCTGATGACGCTGCACCCGCTCACCGGCGAGGTGATCAGCGAGGACACCGAGCTGTACATCTTCCCCGCCTCGCACTACGTGGCCGGGCCGGAGCGTATGGAGCGCGCCATCAACGGCATCGAGGCCGAGCTGGCCACCCGGCTCGGCGAACTCGAGCGCGGCGGCAAGCTGCTCGAGGCGCAGCGGCTGCGCATGCGCACCACCTATGACATCGAGATGATGCGGCAGGTCGGCAGCTGCTCGGGGATCGAGAACTACTCGCGGCACATCGACGGCCGCGAGGCCGGCAGCCCGCCGAACACGCTGCTCGACTACTTCCCCGAGGACTTCCTGCTGGTCATCGACGAGTCCCACGTCACGGTGCCGCAGATCGGCGCCATGTACGAAGGCGACGTGTCCCGCAAGCGGGTCCTGGTCGAGCACGGCTTCCGGTTGCCGAGCGCGATCGATAACAGGCCGCTGACCTGGGATGAGTTCCTTGACAGGATCGGCCAGACCATCTACCTGTCGGCCACCCCGGGTCCGTACGAACTGCAGCGCGTCGGCGGCGACGTGGTCGAGCAGGTGATCCGGCCGACCGGGCTGGTCGACCCCGAGGTGGTCATCAAGCCGACCAAGGGCCAGATCGACGACCTGCTGCACGAGATCAGGCAGCGGGCCGAGCGCAACGAGCGGGTGCTGGTCACCACGCTGACCAAGCGGATGGCCGAGGACCTGACCGACTACCTGCTCGAGAACGGGGTCCGGGCCAGGTACCTGCATAGCGAGGTCGACACGCTGCGCCGGGTCGAGCTGCTGCGCGAGCTGAGGGTGGGCGAGTACGACGTGCTCGTCGGCATTAACCTGCTCCGCGAGGGCCTTGACCTGCCCGAGGTGTCGCTCGTGGCCATCCTGGACGCGGACAAGGAAGGCTTCCTGCGGTCGGGCACGTCGCTGATCCAGACCATCGGCCGTGCGGCGAGGAACGTGTCCGGCGAGGTGCATATGTACGCCGATACGGTCACGCCGTCGATGCGGCGGGCGATCGACGAGACCAACCGGCGACGGGAAAAGCAGGTCGCCTACAACGAGGCGAACGGCATCAACCCTCAGCCGCTGCGCAAGCGGATCGCCGACATCCTGGACCAGATCGTCCGTGAGGACGCCGACACCGAGCAGCTGATCGGCGGCGGCGGCCGGCAGCAGTCCCGCGGCAAGGCGCCGGTGCCCGGCCTTTCCTCCCGCGCCCGCGCCATCGCCGCTCAGGCGGGCGGACGCACCCCCGCCGGGGAGCCGACGAAGGATGCGAGCGCCGCGCGTGGCGAGCTCGTCGGCCTGATCACCGAGCTCACCGAACAGATGCACGCCGCCGCCGCCGAGCTGCACTTCGAGGTGGCGGCCCGGCTCCGCGACGAGATCAGGGAGCTCAAGTCCGAGCTCCGCGGCATGCACGCGGCGGGCGTCTGACCATCAAAGCCGCTTTTGAGCGCGCGACGGGGCTCGGTGTCGTGGTGCGCTGGGCCGGGGAACTGGCCGTGCGGACGATGATCTTCGACGTGGAGGGCCGCGCCTCATGGGTGCCGCCGGGCGGCTCGTAAGGCCGCTGCTGTTCACCCGGGCTGACCACAGTGGGGGTGTTTCATGATCATGTGCATACACCCTCGCGCTGAAGCCATTTGATGGCCGCCGAAGCATGCCGAGGGCGTTTTAATTAGTAGCGGATCCTGGACTTACCCGGGTCGGCGACGGGCGATGTTACCTGCATAAACTCCTTTAATCATGATTTACCGGCAGGGTATAGTGCGTGCCGGAGCGAGGGACGCGG
>JBKQQQ010000475.1:0-2664 GCA_052144275.1 Streptosporangiaceae bacterium | reverse complement strand
GCCGCGGTGTACATGGAATGGGCCTGCTCCAGCATCTGCAGGCACTCCGCCTGGGTGTCGGCTGCCATCGCGGTGGCGTCCGCCGCGACCAGGAACCCAAGCCCGGCGCGGACCATCTCGGCCGCTTCCCTGACGCTGGCGAATACTGGTGTGGTCGTCACCGGCGCTGTCACCTCCTTTCCTGGGCGCCTGGCGCGTGCTCTCCTTTCCCTGGCTCTGCTGACCACGCGCGTTTCTCATCTTCTTGTTCGACTTTATCAGTCGCTTGTGACATTTCCGGGGAACGCCACACCGGATTAAGGCTGGTTATCTTTCGTGGCTTGATGCCACTGAGGCTATTAGGGGGCTGAAGGTTAGAGAGTTAATGATGATCAATGTTGAGGCACAAGTTCCTGGACGGGCCGAAGCGGTATCGGGGCCAGGACGGTCACGCGTCCTCCTTCGAGAGCCAGGCGCAAGGACCGCGCAGCGCTAGCCGATATAGCGGCGGCCGGGTGCGCCGGGCGACGAGGTGAAGGCTGTCACTGGGGCGGCAGCGAGATAAGACCCAGGAAGCACGTGGCAACCTGCTTGATCACGTCGGCGAAGCCATCGAAGTCGTGCGGCTTGATGATGTAGGCGTTTGCGTGCAGCGAGTAACACCGCTGGATATCGTCAGGCGCCTGAGATGTCGTCAGCACCACTATCGTAATTGACAAGAAATCGGTGTCGCTCTTCAATTCAGCCAGCACATCCGGGCCATTACGGATCGGCAGGTTGAGATCGAGCAGGATGGGGCTGGGCCGGGGAGCGTCTGCGTCAGTCCGCCGCACGAACCTTATCGCCTGCTCGCCATTACTGACCATATATAAAGCTGGACAGGCGTCAGGGACTGCTCGAAGGCCTCCCGGATCATTACCACGTCACCTGGGTTGTCTTCGACGAGCAAGACGACGGCCCTTTGCCTGAAGCGGCCTGGCACCTGAGAGCCTCCCCCCGCGCGCAGCATTCGTATCCGGCGGTAAGAGGCCATCATCATTCCCGCGCTACTCGGCGGGCAACCGGCCGGCGCTCTACCGCACGATGTTTAGCGCTGAGGAATGGGGTATGAGCAGGGCGGGTCGGCGTCAGGAGGGGCGGCAGGGTGATGGCAGGGAGCGATCATGGGCCACGGATGGCTGCGCCTTCGGGCTGGCAGGACTGGCAGCGGTGGGTGGAGGACGTCGACTGGTCAGACTGGCGCTCCTGGCTCCAGCGGGTCGCCTCGACGGACTGGACCTCGGGACCGTGGCCGGCCACGCCGTGGGAACAGGCCGCCCCGCCGGGGGTACCCCAGGGCGAAATTTCGCTTACCTTGGGGGCCTTCGAAGAGGGCGAACCGGGTGAGGAGATCGGTGAGCACCTGGCGGCGACCTGGCCGGCGTTCCGGCGGTGGTGGCTCGGCGGCGCGAACACCCGGCCGACGGCCGAACAGGCCAGGGCACGGCTCGAGGAGCACATGCCCGAACTCGTTCCGGCATGGCAGCGGCTGACCGCCCTGCTCGGTGACGACCCCGAGGCCGCCGCCGCGCTGACGCTGTGGAACCCGCCGCCGTTCCTGACCGGCTGCTCGCAGGCGGCGGTGCTGCCCGGCGGCCCCGCGCTGGTCCGCAACTACGACTGGGATTTCCGGCTCTTCGACGCTGTGGTGGCCAGGACGGCATACGCCGGCCGGCGGGTGCTCGGCATGCTCGACTGCCTGTGGGGGCTGCTCGACGGAGTCAACGACGCTGGCCTGGCCGTCTCGCTCACCTTCGGTGGCAGGCCGCAAGTCGGCGAAGGCTTCGGCATCCCGCTGGTGATCCGCTACGTGCTCCAGACGTGCCAGACCACCGAGGAGGCCATGCGCGTCCTGCGCCGTATCCCGGTCCACATGTCCTACAACGTCACCGCGCTGGACCGGACCGGCCTGCGGGCCACGGCGTACCTGGCTCCTGACCGGCCAGCTCACGTCACCAGCCTGGCTGTCGCCACCAACCACCAAGGCAAGGTGGAATGGGCGCCGTACGCCGCGGCGATCCGGACCGTTGAGCGCCAGCAGCACCTAGAGGAACTGCTCGCGGCCGGCGCGGACGTTTCGGGCATCGTGGCGGCTTGCCTGCGCTCCCCGCTGTACGCCACCCGCTTTCACCAGGGCTTCGGCACCCTGTACACCGCCGAGTACCGGCCCGCCGAGGGGATCGCCCGGTACCACTGGCCGGACCGTACCTGGGAACATTCGCTGGACCGACTCGGGTCCGGCAGCGCCCAGGTTCAGCTCGGCGGGTCCCATTAGGACGTTTCCTGCTCAGACGTGAGGGTAGCCGGGCCGACATGGCCAGGGGCATCTGGGTGTATGCGGTGGCCGCCACGATCCGGCGGGAGTGGTTCGGCCGCGCGGACGGCGTCGGCTGCCGTCCGCGGCGAGCGTTCCGGTCAGCCAGGATGGCCAAGGAGGCTGCCGATGTGTCCATTGCATCACGGGGATAGGAGCTGCAACGGAGCATGCTAGTGCCGTGTCATCCAACGTTCGCCCTCTCGGGAGCGCGTGGGAGACCCGCCGATGTGGCTGCCGGCACTTGAGCCAGAGCCTGAATTCTGGCGTCGCGCCCGTTGCGGTCGGTCGTGCCGGTGAACCCTGGCGTCACTTGGTTGCGGTGGACACTG
>JBKQQQ010000474.1:0-3214 GCA_052144275.1 Streptosporangiaceae bacterium | reverse complement strand
CGGGGCCAGGCCGTCAGCGCAAGCGACCCCGGTGGCTGGTCCCCGCCGGAGCGGGCGCGGCCATCGTGGTGATCGTCGTCGCGCTGGTCCTGGCGCTGAGCCCGGGCTCCCACAAGACGGCGGCCTCCGGACAGAGCCCTAGCGCGACCCCGAGCCGCACGCACAGCGCCTCGCCCAGCCCCCAGGCGACCACGACGGTCGGCAACCTTCAGCTCACCCAGCTTCGGGTCGGCGACTGCCTGACCGGGGCGAACCTGAACCTGAACCTCACCACTCCGTGGCCGAAGCTGTCCCTGGCCGTGCCGTGCAGTCAGGGCCACACCGCCGAGGTTTTCTACGCCAATAACTATTACTGGCCCAAGAACAGTGCTTATCCCGGCGACGCCACCATTAAAAAGGATGCCACTGCGGCATGCGACAGCGCATTCCAGTCCTACGTGGGAATCGCGTACTCCCAATCGCAGTACACCTGGACCGATGTCGTGCCGGATTCGGCCACCTGGCCGAGCGGTGACAGAGGGCTGCATTGCGTCGCCTATTACGCGCCGTCCAATGAGCCGTCCGGGGCGACCGTCTTCGGCTCGATCAAGGGCACGGCCAAGTAACCTCACCGGGGCGGCCAGCCCGGCGGCGAATGCCTGCACCGGAGCGTGCACCACGGCCCGTTCGGCCCTAAAAGGGTTTTAACGCGGGCCGGGGATGGTGGCGGGCGTGCCAAGGCGGGCGGGACTGATGTCGGGGTGGTCCCGGATGCCGAAGACGTCGCGGAGGGCGGTCAGGGCGGCGAGCTCACCGCAGCGGCCGTGCACGCCGGGGACCGGAGGAGTCGCCGAGGAGCAGAGGTAGACGCCGCGGATCGGCGTCCGGTAAGGGTTCCACCTGGGTACCGGGCGCAGGATCGTCTGCCGCAGGGTCTGCCGGCCGACGCCGATGTCGCCGCCCACGTAGTTCGGGTTGTGCGCCTCCTCGTCGGCGGCGGTGCGGACCGCGCGGGCCAGGATGAGGTCGCGGAAGCCGGGGGCGAACCGCTCGATCTGCGCCTCGATCCGGCCGGTCATGTCGATCTCGGATCCGGACGGCACGTGACAGTAGGTCCACAGGGTCGCCCCGCCGGCCGGGGCGCGGGACGGATCGGCGACGCCGGGCTGGACCACAAGCACGTACGGGTGCTGCGGGTGCTTGCCCGCGGCGACTTCGGCCTCGGCGGCGGCGACCTGCTCGAAGGGGCCGCCCAGGTGCAGGGTGCCGGCCCGGCGGCAGTCCTCGTTGGTCCACGGCACCGGGCCGGACAGGGCGAAGTCCACCTTGCAGACCCCGGGGCCGTAGCGGAACCTGCGCAGCGCGGCGCGGTACCCGCCGGGCAGCCGGTCGCCGGCCAGCTGCGCCAGCATCTTGGGTGAAACGTCCAGGATCGTGGCGCTGGCCGAAGGCAGTTCGGCCAGCGAGCGGACCCAGCGGCCGGTCTCGATGCTGCCGCCGTTCGCGACCAGCGCGGCGGCCATCGCGTCGGTGATCCGGGCGCTGCCGCCGGCCACCAGCGGCCAGCCCACGGCGTGCGCCAGCCCGATCAGCATCAGCCCGATGCCCGCCGTCGGCACGGCGGTGAGCGGCATCATGGCGTGCGCCGCGGCGCCGGCCATGATCGCGCGAGCCTCCTCGGTGTGCCAGCGCCTGGCCACCGCGGAGGCCGGCAGGATGGCGCGGGAGCCGTAGCCTGCGACGGCCAGGGGATGCGCGGGCGGCATGCGCAGCGGGGCCAGGATAGCCTGGCAGATCTCGTCCATATGAGTGGTCATCGGGCCGATCAGGCGCCGGTAGGAGCGGCCGTCGGCACCGAGCCGCGCGGCCGTCGCGGCCACCGAGCGGGACACGATCGCGGCCCGGCCCTCGTCCAGCGGATGGGCGAACTCAACCTCGGGCCGCGCCAGCGTGACTCCCCGCGCGGTCAGGTCGAAGCGCCGGAAGAACGGCGACGCGACCGCCAGCGGGTGCGCCGCCGAGCAGACGTCGTGCCAGAAGCCGGGCAGGGTCAGCTCCTCGGTCCGGCAGCCGCCGCCGATGGTCGGCGCCCCCTCGATGACCTGCACCCGCAGGCCGGCCGCCGCCATCGTCACGGCGGCGGCCAGGCCGTTCGGCCCGCTGCCGACGACGACCGCGTCAAGGTCCCCTCGCATGGCTGCCAGTTACCCGTCAGGCTGGCTCTTCATGCGTTTACCGGGCAGGGCGATTGTCGCCGGCCAGCCACTCGGCGGATCGCTGCTCAGAGTCCGAGGCTGACCAGCACCGTGATCGTCTGGCCACCGGGGTTGACGGTGAGCTGCCCGTCCAGGGCGACCGGGCTCGTGGAGGTGACGGTGATCGTTACGCTCGCACCGGCGGCCAGCGAGCCCGAGGTCGGTGAGACGCTGATGTGGCCGACCAGCGCAGACCCGACCGTGACCGTGTAGCTGCTGACCGGACCGCCGTGGGCGGTGAGCGTGAACTTCCCGGTCGCGGTGCCGTTGACCGACACCAGGTCGACCTGACCGGTCGAGACCGACAAGGTGCCCGCGCCGGCCGACGCCGACGACGGCGTTGACGACTGCGTTGACGACTGCGTTGACGACGACGACGCTGGCGACGACGGCGTTGACGACGAGCCCGCGGCCGGCGATGAGTTCGTGGTGGCCGAGGCCGAACCCGGCGCTCCCGGCGACCGGAAGGCAACGGGGGAGGTCGTGCCACCGGGCGTTGAGACCGAGGGCGCCGTCCCGTTCCGACCGCGGCCGGACGGGCCGCCGCGCGCCTGGGGCGGGCTCGCAGTGCTGACGGACGCGCCGTGCGACGATCCGCCTGCGGCCCCCGACGACGGGCTGTGGTGCAGCCCGGCGATGATCCCTACCGCGATGACCCCCGCGGCTATGACCGCCGTGGCCGTACCCGTCAGCAGGGCATGCGGATGGTACAGGACGCGGTGCCACGGCCCGGTCCCGGGCGGCCTGAGGGAATTAGGAAAACCATTGGGACCGAACGGGCCTGCGCGATTCGCCACGGTCAGCCGATGCGCCAGCCCGGCAGGCGAGCGATCGGCCAGCATCTTCAGCACCTGCTCGCGGAACCCGGGGAACAGCGCGGCCAGGGGCATCGCGCCCGCGAACAACGCCGGCGTCAGTTCCCGGCGCTTACGCTCCCCGCAGACCTCGCACCGTTCTATATGCCGGCTGATCCGCTTGCG
>JBKQQQ010000473.1:0-12651 GCA_052144275.1 Streptosporangiaceae bacterium | reverse complement strand
ATGGGTGCCGTCGGCTGTCTGGGAAACTGTCCTGTCGAACCGATAGGAGGCTGCCATGGATCTTGGCCTGCGCGGCCGCCGCGCGCTGATCACCGGGGGAAGCCGGGGCATCGGCTTCGCGGTAGCCGAGGCGCTCGCCGCGGAGGGAGCGGCCGTCGGTCTCATCGCCCGGGACGCGGCCGGCCTGGCCGCCGCGGCCGAGCAGCTGGGACCCCGGGGTGTCCCCGTCGCCACCGCGGTGGCCGACGTCACCGACACGCCCCAGCTCCGCAGCGCCGTGGACGACATCGCGACCGCGCTCGGCGGCCTGGATCACCTGGTGGCCAACGCGGGCGGCACGGTCGGCCGCGGCAACCTCACCAGTGCCGGGGACGGCGACTTCACCGCGACCTTCGCGCTCAACGCGGGCCATGCCGCGGAGCTCATCCGGGCCGGGCTGACCCACCTGCGGGCCGCGGGCGGCGGCTCGGTGGTGATCATCTCCTCGATTACCGGGATGCGCCCGGCGCCGCGGACGGCTTATGCCGCCGCCAAGGCGGCCGAGATCCATCTGGCCGCGACCGCCGCCCAGGAGCTGGCGCCGGCCGGCATCCGGGTGAACGCCGTCAGCCCCGGGTCGATCATGTTTCCCGGCGGCGGGTGGGACACCTTCCAGCGGGAGCACCCGGAGGAGTTCGCGGTCTTCCTGGCCAGCCAGTTCCCGTTCGGCCGCCTGGGCCGCCCGGAGGAGGTCGCCGAGGTGGTGGCCTTCCTGCTGTCGGCGCGGGCCTCGTGGATCACCGGCGCGAACGTCGCCGTGGACGGTGGCCAGATCTATCCGAGCGCTCGCCGCTTCGATTGAGCGGCGAGGGCCTGGCCACGGTGGATGGCCCAGGGCAGCCTGTCGTCGATGACGGGCATCCTCCTGGCGCAGCGTCCGACGAAGAAGCCGAAAAGACCTAGCGTAAATGACGAGGCCACCAGCGCAAAGCCGTAGATCAGGGTAAGCATGGTCCGGTTCCCTTTTCCATCGAACGGTATTCTGTGCGCGGCCGCGGCGCTTTATGCAAAAGCTGCCGGAGTTATCATTCCTAGCCGCTCTTGTCGGCGCTGTAGTTGACTCTGCCAAAAGCCGAACTATGCTGTAAAGTCACCCAGCGCTCAGGATCAGGCGCTCGGCTGGCCATCGCTCGGTGACAAGATTGGTCACCAGCCGGTCGGCGGTGCGGTGCCAGTTTCCGGCAGTCCCGTGCTGGTCAGGTCGCGAGGTGAAGCTGGCCGTGAACACCGACCCGGCGGACGGGCAGGCCGGGGGCTGGCCTCGGTGGGCCGCCGCCGTGCGCGACGCCCTGGCCCGCAAGAGCCTCAGCGTCAACGCCGCGGCCGAGTACCTGGGCGTGCGGAATACCACGCTGCGGAGATGGCTGGACGGGGCCGCGCCGCCGCAACTGTCGCTGCTGCCCAGGATCGCCGACCTCACCGGCCTCACGCACGCGATCCAGCTCGAGCTCGGTGGCGTCCTGCCGCCGGCCATGCGCGCCGAAGCCCATGCCATCCAGGTGACCAACGAGCTTCGCTCGGCGGTGGGAACGATCGCCGAAGCAGTCGCTCATGCCGGTGAGCTGGCCTTCTCCGACGTCGGCGCGCGCCTGGCCGGGATCCTGCTCAGCCACGAAGGGGCGGACCTGCAGGTCACGCTGCGTCGCGCCTACCGGGGCCGCCGGTACCCGGTGCACCTGAGCACCTACGTCGGGGTGCAGCGCATCCACGCGGACACCGACGAGGACGACGCGGCCCTGCGCAGGCGCGTCACGCAGATCGTCGGCGAGTCGGCCCGGGCCTTCGGCGCCCAGTGGCGCGAACAAGATCCGCATGACTGGCCCCCGCCGCGGCCGAACCTGATCCTCAACGTCCCGCAGCATGAACGGCCCCGGCCGCCCGCAGCCACGGCACTCAGCGCCGCCCCCAACATCATGATGCTCGGCTGCCCGTACGCGCACGCCGAATACATCGGCGCCCTTATCGCCGATGCCCTTGGGTACGGATACCTGGACGTGCGCTACAGCGTGTCGATGCCCTTGGACCTGGCTCCGGCCGATCCCGCCGTTACGGCGGCCCGGGCTCAGTTCCTCCGCGCATTGGCGTCAGACGGCGCCGCCACCCATAAGCAGGTATGGTCGGTGACCGACCACCGGGTCTTGCCCGCCATTACTGGCAGCCTGGCCGAGGCGGACGTCGCATGCGTCATTTATGTCCGCAGCGGCGACCGGCTGCTCGCCCGTGGCGGCGAAATCTGGAATGTCCCGTGGGATGAAATGCTCCGGCTGAGGGAGACGCTGGACCGCCTGGTGGAAACCGCGTCCTGGTCCGTGCTGACCCTCACCCTGCCTGATGAGCTGCTGGCCGACACGCCGTTGGCCGATGGCGCGGAGGAAAGCACGGCTGACCGTGGTCCGGCTGGCCGCATCGACCGGGACCGGATCGCCGACGTGGCCATGCTCGCCGCCGTCGACGCGTGGCGGCACATGCACACCTACGGCTTCGTGCCGGGCGCCGCCGCCGCTGGCGGGCGGCTGCGGGCGATGTTCGACAGCCACGGCCGCCCGGAAGGCGACCTGCGGCCGTCGATGGTCGCCGAGGCTCGCCGCATGCCGGCCCGCCGGCTCTAGCAGGAGACGGGCGGCCGCCGCGAAAACCGGTTGTCTGACGGGCAGCGCCGACGGGAGCATGAGGCATGGTCTTGGTGCGCGAGACGGGGATGGCCGACTGGCGGGCGTGGCGGGACATCCGGCTGCAGGCGCTGCGGGACGCCCCGGACGCCTTCGCCTCGACCTTCGCCGAGCAGAACACCCTCGGCGAGGACCACTGGCGGCAGCGGGTCGCCAGCGGCGGCCTCTTCCTCGCCTGGATCCCGGAGGTCAGCGCGGCCGAGTCGGCCGGGATGGCCGGCGGCTACCAGGCGGCGCCCGGCACGGTGGAGCTCATCTCCATGTTCGTCCGGCCGCAGGCCCGCGGCCGCTCCGTCGGCGAGGCCCTGATCGACGCGGTGATCGGCTGGGCCCTGGAGCGGGACGCGACCTCGGTGCATCTGTGGGTGACCGAGACCAACAAGCATGCCCGCCTGCTGTACGAGCGCTGCGGGTTCTCGGTGACCGGCGAACGCCAGCCGCTGCCTTCCAAACCCGCCCTCGGCGAGGTCGGCCTGATCCGCCCGCTCTGACCAGGACCTCTAGGACCGGGTCCCGGCGGCTACCGTGACCCCCAGCAGGCTGCGCATCGATTCCCAGACGTCGGGGTGGTTGAGCAGGTCGAAGTGATGCATTCCGCCGTGCCTGCGGGTCTCCTCCACGGAGAACGGGATGTGCTGGCGCGGGCCGCGGCGCCCGTGCGCGCTGGTCGGCTGGACGAGCAGGTCGCCCACCAGGGTGCCTAGCGGGCTCTCCGGGTTGGCGCTGATGACGGCGCTGATGGCATAGTGGCTGGCGCCGGGGAGCAGCGGCACGTCGCGACGGTGGTCGTGCTGGCAGCCGCCGGGACCGCAGGCTGCCCAGTCGTCCAGGATGTAGCCGTGCCGCAGGTCTTTGATGCCGCTGGAGCCGGTCAGCAGATCCGCGAACGGCCGGGTCTCCGCCGCCTGGCTGAGCGCCCAGCCGGCCAGCCCGGCGACGCGCGCCAGCGGCGCGCCGAGGTGCGGTGATCCGAGGTAAAAGACGTGCCGGACGCGTCGCGCCCACGGCGCGCCGTCCTCGCTGCCGTAATGGCAGGCGCTGCGGATGACCAGGCCGCCCATGGAGTGGCCCACCAGCAGGATCTCCAGTACCTGGGTCGGCCACGCCGCCGTTAGGTCGTCGAGCAGCCGGGTCAGCTCACGGCCGTTGTCGGACACGTGCCGGCCTGTGTTGTAGCGGATGTAGACCGGCGTGTAGCCGAATTCTGCCTGCAGCCTGCGGCCGTATGGCGCGGACCGGCTCGCCTGCCGGAGCCAGGAGTTCTCCGTCTCGGCCAGGCCATGCAGGAAGAGGGCCAGCTTCGGGGTGGCGTCACCGAACGCGTCCCGCACCGGCTGGGGCGCTAGCTCGACATCGCTGCCACCTGCGCGGACCGCCATCCGGATGGCCAGCGGAGCCAGGTCGGGCCCGAGCCGGTCGCCGGTGAACGCATTCAGCACGGCGAGCACCGCCCCGCCACCAGCGGGCTGGCCAGTGGCGCCAAGATGGCCAGCGGCGCCGAGATGGCCAATGGCGCCGACTAGCGACGCGGCCTCTCCGCCGAGCGCGCCGGCCGCCGAGCCCGCGTTGCCGACCGCCCGGTAGGCACCCCGCGCGACCAAGTCGTGAATGATCCGGACCGGGGCGCTGACCGGCCCGATCGAGCCGAAGGCGCGGCCGCCGATGGCCTGGTGTACCTGCTCGATGCGGGATACCAGCCCGGCGAACGCATGACCGCCTAGTCGGCTCATGGCCCGAAGCTCTGCAGGCGTCATCGCCCACCCCCGAAAGCAGCGGCTGATGGACAGCAACTTCCTGATTATACCAATTATACCGCGTATGAACGGTTTCATAACGTTAAAACCGGAATGGATCCTCCGCTATGCCCGGACTCCTGGGCCCCGAATTCCGCTCGTACCCCGAGCAGCCGCACTGGCCGCCGCCCGCTGAACCGCCCGAGCGCCTTGGCGGCCGCCTGCGCGATCACCGCAGCCTCCGAAGAAGGCGAGGAGAGCGTCACCCCGTGCGTCTCGGTGATGAATGGCGCGTAGCGCACCTTCACGATGATCCGCACGGCGGGCCGCGGCTCCCCGGCCAGATCACGAGCGAGCAGCCCGGCGATCCGCGCCACCTCGGCCTGGACCGCGGTCCAGTCGGCGATGTTCTGCTGGAAGGTCTCCTCCCGGCCGTGGCCGCGGGCCAGGTATGGCGTGTCGTCCACGTCGGCGTCGCCGCGGCCCCGGCCCAGCAGCACCAGCCACGGCCCGGTCATAGGCCCGAACTCCCTGGCCAGCGCGTCCGGGTCGGCGGCGGCCAGGTCGCTGACGGTGCGGATGCCCAGCCCGGTCAGCTTCTTGGCCGTCTTGGCGCCGATGCCCCACAGCGCGTCGGTGGGCCGCCCGCCGAGCACCTCGAACCAGTTGCCAAAAGTCAGCCGGAACACCCCGGCCGGCTTGCCGAACCCCGTGGCGATCTTGGCCTGCAGCTTGTTCTCGCCGATCCCCACCGTGCAGTCGAGTTCGGTGGCCGAGCGGACCCGGGCCGCCAGCGACCGGGCGAAGCCTTCCGGATCGGACGTCTCCACGCCGAGGAACGCCTCGTCCCAGCCGAGGACCTCCACCACCGCGCCGGTCGACCGCAGCGCGGCCATCACCGTCTCCGAGACCTCCTCGTAGGCGGCCCGGTCCACCGGCAGGAACACGGCGTCCGGCAGCCGCCGCGCGGCCGTCCGCAGCGGCAAACCGGAGTGCACGCCGTGCTCCCTGGCCTCATAGGACGCGGTGCTCACCACGCCGCGCTTGGTCGGATCGCCGTCCCCGCCCACTACGACGGGCCGCCCGCGTAGTTCGGGATGCCGCAGCACCTCGACCGCCGCGATGAACTGGTCGAGGTCCACGTGCAGCACCCAGCGCGCCACCCCCCACTCCTACCCACCCGCCCCCGCCGGTATCGCCCGGGCGGCCGCCCGCCACCGGACTCGGTGGGCCCCGGGTACCTAAGAACGGACCCGGGGCCCACCGAGCGCTCGCCAAGCGCGCCCCGCGGACACGGGCGCCGGGGCACGCACCCACTCCGTTCGGGATAAATGATTTTGATCTAGCTTGATCAGGGCGGACACAATGGCGTGTGCTGCTGACCATCACCACCACCCGCGCGCCAGCGACCGACCTGGGGTACCTGCTGCACAAGCACCCGGACCGGCCGCAGTCGTTCGCCGTTTCGGCCGGTACGGCGCACGTCTTCTACCCGGAGGCGACGCCGGAGCGGTGCACGGCCGCGCTGCTGCTCGAGGTCGACCCGATAGCGCTGGTCCGCGGGCCTGCGGGCAAGACGGGCAGTACGGGCACGACGGGCAAGAACACCAGGCGCAGCGACGGCGAGCTCGCCCAGTACGTCAACGACCGGCCGTACGCCGCCGCCAGCATGCTCGCGGTGGCCATCAAGGAGGCCTTCCGCACCGCGCTGACCGGCCGCTGCGACGCGCGCCCTGAGCTGGCCGCGGAACGCATCCCGCTCGCCCTGAGGATCCCGGCCCTGCGCTGCCGCGGCGGCGAGACGCTCGCGCACCGCGTCTTCGCGCCCCTCGGCTGGAGCCTCGATGCCCGCAGCCAGCCCCTCCGGCCGCCCGAGTGGGGCGACTCCCCGTATCTCGACCTGCGGCTGACCGGTGAGCTGAGGCTGGCGGACGCGCTGAACCACCTGTACGTGCTGCTGCCGGTGCTCGACGACGCCAAGCACTACTGGGTGTCCACCGAGGAGGTCGACAAGCTGATCCGGGCCGGCGGCGACTGGCTGGCCGGCCACCCGGAGAAGGAGCTCATCACCCGCCGCTACCTGTCGCACCAGAAGAAACTCACCCGGTCCGCGCTGGCCCGGCTGGCCGAAGCCGACGATACCGAACCCGAAGAGCTCGACAACGCCGTCACCGAGGAAACCGAAGACGAGCGCAAGCCGCTGGCGGTCCAGCGCCGCGAGGCCATCCTGGCCGTCCTGCGCGACCACGGCGCGCGCCGGGTCGGCGACCTCGGCTGCGGCGCCGGCGCGCTCACCAGGGACCTGCTCGCCGACAAGCACATAGAGCACATAGTCGCCGTCGACGTGTCCGCCCGGGCGCTGCAGCTGGCCGCCCGCCACCTCGGGCTCGACCAGATGCCCGACAGCCAGCGCCAGCGGCTGACGATCTTCCAGTCCTCGCTCACCTACCGCGACGACCGGCTGGCCGGGCTGGATGCCGCCGTGCTGATGGAGGTCATCGAGCACCTGGACCCCGAACGGATCCCGGCGCTCGAGCGCGCCACCTTCGGTTTCGCCGCGCCCGCCACCGTCATCGTCAGCACCCCCAACGTCGAGTACAACGTGCACTTCCTCGCGACCATGGCGCCAGGCGCGCTGCGGCACCGGGACCACCGTTTCGAGTGGACCCGCGCCGAGTTCCGCGCCTGGGCCGGGCGAGTGGCAGACACCTACCAGTACCAGGTCCGCTTCCTGCCCGTCGGCCCCGAACACCCCGACACCGGCCCGCCCACCCAGCTGGCCGTCTTCGACCGGGGAGGGGCGTCATGACCGAGCTCAGCACCCTAGAGCTGGGCGTCCCCGAGCTGAGCCTGGTCGTCCTGGTCGGCGTCACCGGGTCGGGCAAGTCGACGTTCGCCCGCGCGCACTTCAAGCCGACCGAGGTGATCTCCTCGGACTTCTGCCGCGGCCTGGTCGCCGACGACGAGAACGACCAGTCCGCCACCCCGGCCGCGTTCGAGCTGCTGCACTACATCGCGGGTAAGCGCCTGGCCGCCGGCCGCCTCACCGTCGTCGACGCGACCAACGTGCAGCCCGAAGCCCGCCGCGAGCTCGTCCTGCTGGCCCGCGAGCACGACGTGCTGCCGGTGGCGATCGTCCTGGACCTGCCGGAGAAGCTGTGCGCGGAGCGCAACGCCGCGGGCCGGAACCTCGGCGCCCACGTGCTCCGCCGCCAGCGCGGCCAGCTCCGCCGCGGCCTCAACCAGCTCAAGCGCGAGGGGTTCCGCACGGTCCACGTCCTGCGCACCCCCGAACAGGTCGCCGCGGCCACGATCACCCGGACACCGCTGTTCAGCGACCTCAAGCACGAGAGCGGCCCGTTCGACGTCATCGGCGACGTGCACGGCTGCCGCGCCGAGCTCGAGCAGCTGCTGACCGAACTCGGCTACATCCTCGAGCGCGACGCCGCCGGGCGCCCCGCCAGCGCGCGCCATCCAGAAAGGCGCGCGATCTTCGTCGGCGACCTGGTCGACCGGGGGCCGGACACGCCGGGCGTGCTGCGCCTGGTCATGGGCATGGTGGCCGCCGGGACCGCGTTCTGCGTGGCCGGCAACCACGAGGTCAAGCTGCTCAAGGCGCTGCGCGGCAAGAACGTCAAGCGCAGCCACGGCCTGGACGCCTCGATGGAGCAGCTCGAGGGCGAAACCGAGGAGTTCCGGGCCGGCGTGGACCGGTTCATCGACCGCCTCATCAGCCACTACGTGCTGGACGGCGGGCGGCTGGTGGTGGCGCACGCCGGCCTGATCGAGCGCTACCACGGCCGCGCCTCCGGCCGGGTCCGCGAGTTCTGCCTGTACGGGCAGACCACCGGCGAGACCGACGAGTACGGCCTGCCGGTGCGCTACCCGTGGGCGCAGGAGTACCGGGGCCGCGCCGTCGTCCTGTACGGCCACACCCCGGTGCCGGCCGCGGAATGGCTGAACAACACCATGTGCCTGGACACCGGCTGTGTCTTCGGTGGCCGTCTGACCGCGTTGAATTATCCCGAACGGACTGTGGTGTCTGTCCCGGCGGCCCGTGTCTACCATCCCCCGGCGAGGCCATTTCCCGCGACTTCACCCACCGCCGCTGTTTCGGCCGGCACTGTTCCGACCGGCACAGGCTCCGCCGCTGGTTGGCGCGAGCCGGACGTGCTGGACATCGGCGACGTGTCCGGGTCACGCGTCATCGAAACGGCCTACCTGCCACGGATCGGCGTCAGGGACGCGCACGCCGCGGCCGCGCTTGAGGTGATGAGCCGGTTCGCGATCGACCCGCGCTGGCTGCTGTACCTGCCGCCGACCATGAGCCCGGTCGCCACGGCTCAGCATGATGACCTGCTCGAGCACCCGGACCAGGCCTTCGACGCCTACCGCGCGGACGGCGTGGCATCCGTGCTGTGCGAGGAGAAGCACATGGGCTCGCGCGCGGTGCTGCTGGTGTGCCGCTCGGCGCCCGCCGCGGCAGCGGCTCCCGCTAGCAGCGCCGCGGGCTCCCGTTTCGGCTTGCCCGGCCCCGGCGCCATCTGGACCAGGACCGGACGGCCGTTCTTCGCCCCGGAGCTGGCCGCGACGCTGATCGAACAGGTCCGCGCGGCGGCGGAGAAGGCCGGGCTCTTCGACGAGCTGGGCACGTCCTGGCTGCTCCTGGACGCCGAACTGCTGCCGTGGAACGTCAAGGCCGGCTCGCTGCTGCGCGAGGCGTACGCCGCCGTCGGCGCCGCCGCCCTGGCGTCGCTGCCCGTCGCGGTCTCGGTCCTGGAGCAGGCCTGCGCCCGGGGCCAGCCTGAGGGGGCACTGCCTGGGGCAGCACTGCCCGAAGTCGGCGCCCTGCTGCAGCGGACCCAGGCCCGGCTGGCCAACGCGGAGGCGTTCACCGCCGCCTACCTGCGCTACTGCTGGGCCACCGACGGGCTGGCCGGGGTGCGTGTCGCCCCGTTCCAGCTGCTCGCCTCCGAAGGCGCCGTCTACCACGACCGGCCGCACCTGTGGCACCTCGGCCTGGCCGACCGGCTCGCCGCCGCCGCCTCGGATCTGATCTCCACCACCCGCCGCGTCGAGGTGGAGACCGGCGACCCCGCCTCGGTCGCCGCCGCGACCCGGTGGTGGGAGGACCTGACCGCCGCCGGGGGAGAGGGCATGGTGGTCAAGCCCGCCGCGAACCTGACGCGGGGCCGCTCCGGCCAGTCCGGCGGGGGGCTCGTCCAGCCCGGCCTGAAGGTGCGCGGACGGGAGTACTTGCGCATCATCTACGGCCCCGACTACACCGAGCCGGCCCACCTGGTCCGGCTGCGCCAGCGCGGGCTCAGCCACAAGCGCTCGCTGGCGCTGCGCGAATACGCCCTGGGCCTGGAGGCCCTGGACCGCGTCGCCCGCGGCGAGCCGCTCTGGCGCGTCCACGAATGCGTCTTCGCCGTCCTGGCCCTGGAGTCCGAACCCGTCGACCCCCGGCTCTGACCGGACTAGGCCGCGTAAGTACGGAGCACCCGTACGGCGGTGGCCCCGTACGGTCCGCTGGCCCGCAGCCCGGACTGCGCCGGGTCGAGCCGCTGTGCGGCGACCCGGCAGAAGTCGCCGGCCGTCCCGGTGATCGTCGACTCGGCCTCCGGCGGCCCGAACCGCCACGTGCCCGAGCCTTCCGCGCCAGCGCCTTCCGCGCCGCCCCCATCCGGCGGGGTCAGCTCGCACCGCACCGCAACCGGCGGCTCGCCGGCCAGGCTCAGCGCGTAGGGCAGCGTGCGGTGCGCCAGCCAGGCGACGTGCCGCAGTCGTTCGGTGTCGGGAAAGCTGATGCCGAGCGGATCAGTGATATCCAGGCCGTGCGCCCAGTGCTCGGCCAGCCGCGTGGTCGCCAGCGTGGCGGGCTTCACCGGACCGGCCACCCATTCCAGCGGCTGGTCCGGGTCGGCCGCCCGGACCGCGGCCAGCGCCGCCTGCCGGGCGCGTTGCCACCGCGCGAACACCTCCGCGGGCGCCGCCCGCTCCAGCCGGACCGCTTCCGCCGCCCGGTCGTCCATCGTGTCTGCGGCCACCGCGCCCAGCCCCGCGCGCAGCGGCCGGCGGGCGGCGGTGGCCTCGACCCCCTCCTCGGACTGAGCCAGGTGCAGTACCACGTCGGCGATCGTCCAGCCCTGCGCCGCCGAGGCTGACAGCCACTGCGCCCCATCCAACCCGAGCAGGATCTTCTCCAGCCGCTCCTGCTCCGCCGCCAGGTCGTCAAAGATGGTCATGCCCCGCACTATGCCACACCGTGTTACCGGCCGGTAGCCACCAGACCTCCCCAAATCCGGCCCACCAGCTAGCCGCTTGCGTTAGAGCGCACTCCAACTCATAGGCTCGTATACGTGACGACCTGGAGCACCGGCGAGGCCGCCGCCAAGTGCGGTCTTTCCCAGCACACCCTGCGCTGGTACGAGCGGATCGGCCTGCTCGGGACCATCGACCGGGGCGGGGACGGCCGCCGCCGGTTCAGCGAACGCGACCTGGAGTGGCTGTCGCTGCTGACCAAGCTGCGCGCCACCGGGATGCCGGTCCGGGACATGCAGCGGTACGCCGAGCTGGTCAGGTCGGGCGCCGGGCAGGCGGAACGCCTCGAGCTGCTGAAGCGGCACCGTGAGGAGGTGCGCCGGGCCCTCGCCAGCCAGCGGGAGTGCCTGAAGCTGCTCGACGCGAAGATCGACTACTACGCGACCTGCGTGGCCGCAGCGCCGCAAGCGAACGCAGTCTGAGAAGGAGCAAGGGCAAAAACATGCGCACCACCAAACTCGGCCAGCTCACCGTGTCCGCACAGGGCCTGGGCTGCATGGGGATGAGCGAGTGGTACGGCGCCACCGACTGGGACGAGTCCATCGCGACCATTTACCGCGCGCTGGACCTCGGCGTCACGTTCATCGACACCGCGGACATCTACGGCGCCGGCCACAACGAGGTGCTGGTCGGCCGCGGCATCGCGGGCCGCCGCGACGAGGTGCAGCTGGCCACGAAGTTCGGCATCGACCGGTCGGCTGGCGACGCGCACCGCGTCGTCCGCGGCGAGGCCGCCTACGTGCAGCGGTCCTGCGAGGCGTCGCTGACCAGGCTCGGTGTCGAGGTCATCGACCTTTACTACCTGCACCGGCCGCCGCAGACCGCCGAGATCGAGGAGACCGTCGGCGCGATGGCCGAACTCGTCAGGCAGGGCAAGGTCCGCTATCTCGGCCTGTCCGAGGTCAACGACGAGCTGCTGCGCCGCGCGCACGCGGTGCACCCGATCACCGCGGTGCAGAGCGAGTACTCGCTGTGGACTCGCGACGTCGAGACCGACGCGATGGACGCCGTGCGCGAGCTCGGCGTCGGCTTCGTGCCCTACTCGCCGCTCGGCCGCGGCTTCCTGACCGCCACCCTGGACCTGGGCACGCTGGACGCCAGCGACTTCCGCCGCCGCAACCCGCGGTTCACCGGCCAGGCAGGGCAGCAGAACCTGGCCATCGTGGCGGCAGTGCGGGAACTGGCCGACGCCAGGGGCGTGGCCCCCGCGCAGGTCGCCCTGGCCTGGGTGTACGCCCAGGCCGACCGGCTCGGCGTCCCGCTGGCGCCGATCCCGGGCACCAAGCGGGTCATGTGGCTCGAGCAGAACGTCACCGCCATGGACATCACGCTCACCGCCGACGAGCTAGCTATCCTCGACCCGCTGGCCAGCCAGGTCACCGGCGCGCGCTACTAACCCCGCCTCCTAGGTCGCCTCCCTAGCCCGCCCTGGGGAGGCGAACTAGGGAGTTTCTCTAGGACGCACAGCTGCGAGAGTCGGCTTGACCGTCCAGTCTGACATAGGTAACACTGGACTATGTGTCCTACATCGAGATCCTGATCCTGCGGCGGCTGCGGTCCGGGCCCGCGCACGGGTACGAGCTGCGCAAGCGGGTCGAGCAGACCACGGGTTTCGTGCTGCACAACAACTCGCTGTACCCGGCGCTGCGCCGGTTCGAGGAGGCCGGCGCGGTCACCAAGGCCGCCGAGCCGCAGGAAGGCCGGCCGCCGCGGCTGGTCTACACGCTGACCGCGGTGGGCCGCGAGCTGCTGCACGACATGCTGGCCGACCTGCCGGCCGAGCAGGCGGCTGATCCCTCGGAGTTCCTGGCCCGTCTCGGCCAGTTCGCTGAAATCAATTCTGCCGAACGGGCCGCGGTGCTTGCCTCGCGCACCCGGGCCGTGCG
>JBKQQQ010000472.1:0-8911 GCA_052144275.1 Streptosporangiaceae bacterium | reverse complement strand
GGCCATGAGCGCGGGCCGCTACCCTGTGTCCATTCACAAAGGGGAAAGGATTACCGTGGCCGACTCTCAGCAGTTGCGGGAGCGCACGCTTGTCGTGCTGAAGCCGGATGCCGTTGTCCGCGGCCTGGCCGGACGTATCATCCAGCGGTTCGAAGACGCGTCGCTGAAGATCATCGGCATGAAAATGCGCGAGATAGACGCCGACTTCGCCCGCAAGCACTACTTCGACCTGGAGGAGCGGCTAGGCCCGGTTGTCTACAACGCGACCGCGGCGTTCATGCAGCGGGGACCGGTCATCGCGTTCGTGCTCGAGGGCGAGGACGCGGTGGCCACCGTGCGCAAGATCGTCGGCACGACCTACCCGAACGAGGCTCAGCCAGGATCGATCCGCGGTGACTTCGCGCACCAGTCCAAGGCCGTCGCCACCACCACCGGCAAGGCCGTCGCCAACCTCGTGCACGCCTCGGGCAACCGGGAAGAAGCGCAGTACGAGGTGGACCTGTGGTTCGACAAGACCGAACTGTTCGAGTACAAGAACATGGCCGAGGCGTTCGACTGGTGATCTCCGCTTCGCCCGGCGCCTAATCACGGACTCGGCCGCCAGGTGCTACTGATGGGCGAGGTTGGGCGCGCCCTTGCGCAGGACGAACTTCTGGATCTTGCCGGTCGCGGTCTTCGGCAGTTCGCTGACGAAGGTGACGCCGCGCGGGGCCTTGAAATGGGCGAGGCGCTCGCGCGCGAACCCGATGATGTCCTCCTCGGTGGCGCTGCCGCCGTCGCGGAGCACCACGAAGGCGTGCGGCGTCTCGCCCCACTTCTCGTCCGGCAGGCCGACGACCGCGACCTCCTGCACGGCCGGGTGACGGAGCAGTATCCCCTCCACCTCGACCGAGGAGATGTTCTCGCCGCCGCTGATGATCACGTCCTTGATCCGGTCCCGGATCTCCGCGTAGCCGTCGACGTGCACGACCGCGGCGTCGCCGGTGTGGAACCAGCCGTCACCCATGGCCCTCATCGTCGCCTCGGGGTCGTTGTAGTACCCCTCCATGACGGCGTTGCCGCGGACGACGATCTCGCCGACGGTCTGCCCGTCGGCAGGCACCTCGCGGCCGTCGGCGTCGATCACGCGCAGTTCGCCCGAGGTCAGCAGCTCGACGCCCTGCCGCGCCTTGATGAGGGCCCGGCCGGCGGGCGGCATGTCCTCGTGCTCGGGCAGCGGGGCGCAGATCGTGATGAACGGCGACGTCTCGGTCAGCCCGTAGACCTGCGTGATCTCCCAGCCGAGCTCCCCTTCCATCCGCTCGATGGTGGCCGCCGCCGGCGGTGCCCCGGCCGCCACCACGTGCACTCCGGCCGGCACCTCGCCCCGCACCGAGGCGGGCGCGTTGGCCAGCGAGATCAGCACCGTCGGCGCCGCGCACAGCCAGCTCACGTGCTCGTCCCCGATCAGCCCGAAGATGATCGCCGGGTCGACCTTGCGCAGGCAGATGTGGGTGCCCGCGGCCGCCGTCACCGTCCAGGTGTAGGTCCAGCCGT
Source organism: Streptosporangiaceae bacterium (assembly GCA_052144275.1). Classification (GTDB taxonomy): domain Bacteria; phylum Actinomycetota; class Actinomycetes; order Streptosporangiales; family Streptosporangiaceae; genus Palsa-504. The sequence continues at coordinate 7,375 of JBKQQQ010000472.1, read as the reverse complement.
TAGCGTGGAACATCGGCAGCGTCCACAGGTACCGCGAGCCCACGGCCATCGGCAGGTGCAGCAGGGTGCCGATGGTGTTGATGGCGGCGTTCCGGTGCGTGATCATGACGCCCTTCGGGCGCGCCGTGGTGCCGCTGGTGTAGTTGATCGAGAGCAGGTCCCGCTCGCCGATCTCCGGCGCGGCGTAGCCCGGGTCGGCGGCGGCGATCGCCGCCTCGTAGTCGAGCCAGCCGTCCCCGCTGCCTTCCAGCGCCACGAAGTGCTTGACCTCGGGCATCTGGTCGCGGATGCCGTCCACCGCCGTCAGGTATTCCTCGGCGACACAGACCACGGTGGCGCCGGAATGGTTCACGATGTAGACGAAGTCCTCCGGGGTCAGCCGGTAGTTGATCGGCACCAGGACGGTGCCGAGCTGCGGCACGGAGTAGAAGCACTCCAGCTGCGCGTGCGTGTTCGGTGAGATCGTGGCCACGCGGTCGCCTTGTGCCACCCCCAGGCCCTGCAGCGCCGAGGACCACCGGTCGCAGCGGTCGAAGAACTGCTTGTAGGTCAGCCGGAGGCCACCGTCGACGACCGCCTCGCGGTTACCGTGCAGCCTGCGGGTACGGCGGGCGAATTCCAGGGGTGACAGTGGTGTTTCCATGACGTGAATTGTGACACCCTGCCCTGGTCCTGCTAGTGACCAAGGTCGCATCTGACGGGGCTAAGGTCGCAGCGGCGCGCCGCTAGGCGAGCAGCCCGCGGATGTCATCGGCGTCCAGGCTCCCGCCGAACACGTTGCCGTCGTCGATGACGTTGGCGAACAGCTGGGCCTTCCGCGCCTTCAGCGCCATGACTTTTTCCTCGATCGTGTCCTTGGCGATGAGGCGGTACACCATGACGTTGCGGGTCTGCCCGATCCGGTGGGTCCGGTCGATCGCCTGTGTCTCGGTGGCCGGGTTCCACCACGGGTCGAGCAGGAAGCAGTAGTCGGCTTCGGTCAGGTTCAGCCCGAACCCGCCGGCCTTGAGGCTGATCAGGAACACCGGGTCGGTGCCGTCCTTGAAGCGCCGCAGCACCGCGGCCCGGTCCCGCGTCTTGCCGTCCAGGTAGCAGTACCGGACGCCAGCCGCGTCGAGCCGCTCGCGGACGTGGGCGAGGAACCCGGTGAACTGGCTGAAGACGAGAGCACGGTGCCCGCCCGCGGCCACATCCTGGATCTGATCGAGCAGCGTGTCGATCTTGCTGCAGGGCAGGTCCGCCTGCGCGCTGTCGACCAGCGCGGCGTGCAGGCTGAGCTGGCGCAACCGGGTCAGCGAGGTCAGGATCGTGAACCGGTTGGCGTTGAAGTCGGCCAGCAGCCCGAGGACCTTCTGCCGCTCCCGCTGCAGGTACGTCTGGTAGAGCTTGCGGTGCCGCGGGTGCAGTTCCACCTCGAGCACCTGCTCCTGCTTGGCCGGCAAGTCGGCGGCCACCTGCTCCTTGGTGCGGCGCTTGAGCAGCGGCCTGATCCGCCGCCGCAGCTGGGCGAGCAGCTCGGCGTCGCCCTGCCTTTCGATCGGCCGGGCGTAGTAGTCGCGGAAGCGTACCGGGCTCGGGAACAGTCCCGGCGCCGTGATCGACAGCAGCGACCACAGTTCCATCAGGTTGTTCTCCATCGGCGTGCCGGTGATGGCGACTTTGAACGGGGCGCGCAGCCGCCGTACGCACTGGTAGATCTTCGACTGGTGGTTCTTGGCGTACTGGGCCTCGTCCAGGATCAGGCCGGACCATTCCGCCGCCAGGTGGGCATCGAAGTCCAGCCGGAGCAGCGTGTACGAGGTGACCACGACGTCGGCGCCCGCGATGACCTCGGCCAGGTCGGCGCCGCTGCGGGCCAGCGTGTCGGTGATCATCACCACCTTCAGGCCGGGTGCGAACCGGGCGGACTCGGCCGCCCAGTTCGGCGCGACGCTGGTCGGCGCGACGACGAGGAACGGCGGGCCGGCCGGGTCCGCCTGCCGGGCGTGGCAGATCAGCGCCAGCGCCTCGAGTGTCTTGCCGAGCCCCATGTCGTCGGCGAGGATGCCGCCGAGGCGGTGCTGCCACAGGAACGCCAGCCAGCCGAACCCGTCCAGCTGGTAGGGACGCAGCAGGGCCCGCAGGGTGTCCGGCGGCTGCGGCCGCCCCGATCCGGACAGCCCGCCGGCCCGGCTGGCCTCGAGCAGTCCCTGCACCTGCTGCTGCCACGCCCGGGCCTGGCGGCCGACCACGCCGAGCGCGGCCAGCTCTTCCCATAGCCCGGCCTGGAACCGGCTGATCCTCAGCGGCCCGCCGACGGTGTCCTGCAGCGCCCGTGCTTCCCCGATCAGCTTCGCGAGCTGCCGCAATTCAGGCTTGTCCAGGCTGAAGTAGGCGCCGTCGGGGAGCAGCACGTGCGACTCGCCGCGGCTCAGCGCGGTGAACACGTTGGTGAACGGGACCTCGCGGCCCTCGACCGTGATCGTGACCCCGAGGTCGAACCAGTCGACCTCACCTGCCACCTCGCCGGTGGACACGCCGATACGCAGCGAATCGCCGGCCTCGCGGTAGTCAGCGGGCTCTCCGGTGACCTCTACGGCCACCCCTGGCTGGCCGTTGAGCAGCGGCAGCAGCTCGGTGGTGAAGCGCATGGTGTCCAGGCCGCCGAGCCGGGAGCTCGGTACCAGGGCCGGGTCACCGGGCAGCCCGCCGAGCCGGAGGCTGTCCAGCACCGCCTGCTCGGCCGCTAGGTCCCGGTACCCGGTGTCACCAGGTGCCTGACGCAGCTCCGCGCGCACGTGCGAGCCGCCGACCTGGTAGGCCCACTCCCAGTCGACCTGGACGTCGTGGCCGTCGCCGTACGACGCGCGCAGCACCAGGGTCGGGTCCGAGATCACCGGCGGGGTGAAGGACCCGTCCGAGGAGATCACCGTGGCCATCTGCCGCAGCCGCGGGTAGAACCAGTCGCGGAACCGGGTCTGCTCGGCGGCCGGCACCGTGAGCCGCTGGCCGGCCAGCGCCATCTCCTGCAGCTGCGCGGGAACCGCCTGGCCGAGCCGGGCCAGGCGGAAACGCCAGCTGCCGGGATCGGCACTCCGCTGCGCCTCGGCCCGGTCGAGGTAGACCACGCCGTGGCCTTCGGTGCCGATGAACCGGACCGGGACGGCGGCTTCCGGGTCGGTGCCCGCTGAGCCGGTGCCCGCTGAGCCGGGGCCCGCTGAGTCAGGGCCCGCTGAGTCAGGGCCCGCTGAGCCAGTGCCTGCTGAGTCGGGACCGTCGAGGTGGATCACGGGGGCGATGGCGAGGTCCCCGCCGGCCTCGGCCTGGGTGACATCCAGGCAGAGCCGCGCCTCCCGGTATCGCTCCACCGCGCCGAGCTTGTGCCCGTACACCAGCTGCAGGCCGGCTTGCCCGGCCTCGTCGAGCAGCGGCCAGAGCTGGCCCGACTCGAACGCGGACAGCTCGATAGAACGTTCGTCGCGGGAGTAATAGGGCTGGTTGACGCGGGTCCGGTACAAGGCGAGCAGCTCCCGCAGCAACCGGACCTGGGTGGCCGGATGGCCGCCGAAGTAGCCGTAGCTGTCGAGCTTGCCCCAGCTCAGCGTGCCGCCGATCCAGCCGCCCTGCTTGCCGGGCTGGACCAGCCGGGCCATCAGCCGCACCGGCGCCCGGCCCGGCCCCGGCCCGGCCGCCGGTGCGCGGACTGACGGGGGCCTCGGCTGACGCTGGAGCTGAGGCAGGTCAGTCACCAGGGTCAGCTCGATGGCCAGCATCGTCTCCTCGGGACGTCCGGCTTCGTCCCCGGCGGCCAGCAACGACTCGAGCGACGTGTCCCAGGAGGGCGGCCGCCGGGCCTGGCGCGGGACGGCTGGCATCCCCGCCGCCTCAGCCCCGCCCTCGACGGCGGAAACGAGCAGCGCCGCGGCGTGCTCGCAGGCGTAGCGGGCGTCGCAGCTGCACCGGGCGCCCCGGACCTCGAGCATCGGTCCCTGGCCCGAGAAGTAGACCGTCGGCGTGTAGAACTCGCCGTACCTGCCGTGCACCACTCCGAACAGGGCGTTCTGCCCGGGGATCCACATCTGCTGGCCGACTGCCTTACGCCGCACGTACCCGAGCGCCGCCTCGTAGCAGTCGGTCCCGATCATGTCCTCGAGGGAACCGGGATCCATTCGCATGCACGGAGGCTAGCGGCAGGCACCGACATTTTATGGCCGCCATGCCGATCAGGCGCCGCGCAGTGTGGCGGCCACCGGCGCGGCGGCGGCCATCCCGCCGATGCCGCCGCCGACGATTGCCGCCCTCACCCACCTACCACGCAGGGGGAGCTGCCTGGCGCGGATCGCTCGCAGACGTCGGCCGGGTTGCCGAAGATGCCGATCGAGGGGAGCGCCGCGCCCTCGAAGTTGAACAGCGTGAGGTTGACGTTCGGCGAGCCGATGCCCGTCCCCGGTTCCCACGGCACGCCGGGGATCCAGTCCGGAGCCCAGTAGAACAGCCCGGCGCCGAGCCCGTCGGGTACCTGGGCCAGGATGGACAGTTCGTCGGTCACGAAGGAGAGCTGCCCGCCCGGGCTGGCCGGGTAACCCGGTGAGAGCTGGCTGGTCTGCCAGACGAAGTCGCCGGTGCTGTCGCCGAGCGGGGAGTTGCCGTTGGCCAGCGTCCACGGGTACTGGGTCTCCGCGATGACGATCGGCTTGTGGAACTGGGTGGCGAGCTCGTCGACGTTGGCGCGCATGGCCGAGATCGCCCCGTGGAAGAACGGGTAGTAGGACAGCCCGATCACGTCGAACGGCACGCCGAGCGAGGTCAGCTGGGCGTAGAAGGCCGAACTCAGTGCGTTGTTGCCGCCCTGGTCGTAGTGCATCATGACCAGCAGCTTGTGGCCGGCCGGGTTGCCCGCCTGGGCGCCCGCGACGCCGGCCTTGAGCAGCTGCGCCAGATTGGCCCATCCGCCGCAGCTCGTGCAGTTGATCTCGCCGACCGGCCACAGGATGCCGTTCCTGATCTCGTTCCCGATCGACACCATGTCCACCGGCGTCCCCTGCTGGGCGAACGCCGAGATGACCTGCTGGGTGTAGGACTGCACCGTGGCGGTGAGCTGGGTGAGGTCCTGGCCCGCCCAGGCGGCCGGGATGTTCTGCTTGGTCGGATCGGCCCAGAAGTCCGAGTACATGATGTCCAGGTAGATCTTCATCCCGGCCGCGTGCACCTGCCGGGCCAGGGCGAGGTCGCTGGCCAGGTCGCTGTAGCCGGGCGGCGGGTCGACCCACAGCCGCATCCGGACGTAGTTCGCGCCCGCCGCGTGCGTGATCGTCACCGGGCTGCCCGGCCTGCCGTCGTAGCTGAACGTGGCGCCGGCCGCGAGCTCCTGCGGGGTGAACGACAGGTCGGTGCCGAGGTCCAGCCCGGCCGCGGCGGCGTCGGGCCCGTACATCCGGAACTCGCCCACGCAGACGTCGGCCCCGGTGTCGCTGTAGACGGTCAGCTCGGCGTACCTGGCCTGGGTGCCTGACGGCAGCGGGAAGTACATCGGGTTGCCCGGGTCGAGCGCGACGTCGCGCAGGGCAGGCACCTGCTGCCAGGCCCCGGGCGTGCCGGCCAGCTCGATCGTGGCCGAGGCCGACGGGCTGGCCGCGTCCAGCGTGAGGCCCAGGTCGGCCAGCGACCTGGCCTGGCCGAGGTCGATGGTCAGCGTCCCGGTCCAGCCCGACGTGCACCAGTCGGTGCCCGCGTCGCCGTCGATCGCGTTCGCCGCGGGCTGGCCGGATTCCGCCGTGGTCGCGGTGGCCGTGCCGGACAGGGCCCAGTTCACGGTGGGCGCCGAACCCGTATCGCCGGCGTCCGCGCGCGCGGCCCCGGCCGAACGGGCGCCGCTGGCCATGCTCCCGCCCGGGCGGGCCTGGGCAGCCGGGCCCGCCACGGCCACGATCGCGAGCGGCACCGCCAGCAGGAGCGCGCAAGCTCCGCCCCAAAATCCCCAGGATCCCCAAAGTCCCGTCCGGGCCGCGCGCCGCGGGCGCCGGCCGCCGGAAGCCGCCCGGTCCACGCGCCGGGCCAGCCGCAACGGGCTCGCAGGGAGGCAAGCACGGTGGGCGAGGGCAGCAGCCCAGCCCGTTCGGGCGATTGGATCTTTGGGTTGTTCCATCGGGTTCCCCTTCGAACCGGCGCATGTTTGGACCTAAGTGGACAGCCTCGCCCATGTTCGCACAAGCAGAAATCGATTGCCCTATGGATTTCAACAAAAAGATCATCTTCCCGAACGGTCTGTGGTGCGTCCCCGGCTCACCCGCAGGCCCCGGCCCCGGGCGAGTCCCGATCCGCACTAGCCGGGTGCCCGCAGCCAGCCCGGCTCGGTGGCGCCCCGGGTACCCAAGAGCGTGCTCGGTGGCACCCCGGGTACCTTCGGGTGCGGCGTCGCCAGGGCAATGAGACGGAGATCACATCATCGAGAGGTGCTTGATAACTTTCTGATCCGAATTGGTTACGAAGGGTGTTATGACCTTGTGATCATCGTCAGCCGTTTCGGTAAAGCCGCCGCGTGATTTCTTGCCGAAGTCCTGCGCGTATCGGGGATCTTTCTGGCATTGTTGACCGCCAGCGGTACTTGCGCGAGGCGGGCCAGGCGGCGCACCAGGTCAGGTGCAGCGGGTCGGCAGCGCGCCGTGATTACCGCGCAGGCCCGCGGCCGGAAAGCCGGCCTTTCACGCCAGCCGGTGGCGAGCATCTCGCGGGCATGGCCAGACGAAAGGATTGCCTTGTCGCGACACGGGACGGGGGCTCGCAGCAGTCGGCGCAAGCGGGGCCTGATCCGACGTTTCGGCATTGTCTTTCCTGCTGCCGTTATCGCCACGGTAGCGGTCATCGCGGTGGCGGTCGGCGTCAAGGTTTTCGCGCCGAGCTCGAGCGCTTTCAGCGCCGTTCAGGCCATTGAGATCGTGCCGGGAAGCCACACTATGGCCGCGCTTGAAACCGAGCGCGCGCAGCTGATCGCGATGACCACCGCGGCGCGCACGCTGACCGTGGTGGCCAAGCCGAAGCTGGCCTCGCCCGCCGAGGTCGCCGCGGCCAACCCGGGCACCGGCACCGCTACCGGTGCCGGCGGTACCGGCGGCATCATCTACGTCACGTCCACGCCGCCCGACCCGAATACCGCCCAGTCCATCGCCTACAACCTGTTGGCCAGCTTCGGCTTCAGCCCGACGACCTACTTCGGCTGCCTGCAGGACATCTGGAACCGGGAGAGTGGCTGGCGCTACGACGCGGAGAACGCGAGCGGCGCGTACGGCATCCCGCAGGCGCTGCCGGGCAGCAAGATGGCGAGCGCCGGGGCGGACTGGCAGACCAACCCGGCCACTCAGATCAAGTGGGGCCTTGGCTACATCAAGGCCATCTACGG
>JBKQQQ010000471.1:0-5378 GCA_052144275.1 Streptosporangiaceae bacterium | reverse complement strand
GATCAGGTTCCGGCTGCCCGCCGCCCGGCCTGCCGTCCTGCTCGTCGTTGGTGTCTTCCTCGTCGGCTCGTTCTGGTCCCTTCAGGGGTTTGAATCCCTTAACAGCGCCGCGGCCACGGCCGCCCGGTCCTACATCGCCACCGCGCGGCTCGCGGTCGCGGGCGCACCGCGCGGCACGCTGATCGTGGACGGGCCGACGCCGGCGTCGGTCATGGACCCCGCCATCTTCGGGCCGTACGGGTACACATCACAGGTGGTCGGCGCGATCGCCCGCGGCGAGTCGGCGAAGCAACTGTCGTGGACGAGATCGCCGCGTGGCGTGTTCGGCAACCTGATGATCTTCAACAGCCTGGGTCAGCTGCTGCCGGTGACCGTGCCAGGACCCCTGTCGTGGCCGCCGCCCAAGGGGCAGAGCTGCTGGAACGTGACCACCACGGCCATGCGGATCCCGTTGAACGGCCGGCTGTGGCGGTGGCTGTGGACCGCTCGCGTGGACTACTCGGGCCCGTCCTCGGTCCTGAGGTTCCGCTATGGCGGGGACTGGACCGACGTGACGCTCCCCGCGGGGACTCATACCGCCTATATCCCGGTCACGGGCGAGGGTGACGAGGTAAGCGTCCAGCTTGCCCGGCCTGGGCCGGCGCTGTGCGTCGCCAGCATCAGCGTGGGCGCGCTCCAGGTGGGCCAGTCCGGACAGGCGATCCCCGCTGTGCCGGTAGGCGCGGCGGGGCCTGCGGTAGCGGCATCCGGATAGCGAGTGCCGGTTCGCAGGGCCGAGCTGACCTGGGCGAGCATCCAGAACCGGACATCGCGGGCAACCCGGACCGGGGGCTTGGATAGTATCCAGCGCAGAAAGGGACGTCCACGCGGAGGGCCGGTGCTCGACATAATCATTGGCCGCGGCGCGGTAATAGTCCGGCCCGGCACGCCGCGTGAGCGCTTGCCCCGTATGGCACTGCCGCTGTGATCGCCGCGCCCGCGGGGCGCCTAGGTGACAGGCAGCCGCCCCAGGACGGACCTGGCGGGCCGGACGGCCCCGGCAACCCCGCTGTGACCGGAGCGGGGGCGGAGGGCAGGATCGTCCGGGCGCTCCGCCTGCTGGCGTGCTGCGAGTTGCTCATGGCGCTCCCGTTCGTGACCAGTTTCGGCGACATCATCGCGGACAGCAAGTTCGAGCTGGCTGTCGATCCGTCCCGCTTCCTCGGCAGTGCGCTGGTTCTGTGGAATCCGCAGCAGTTCGGCCAGCTGCAGGACCAGGCGGTCGGTTACCTGTTCCCGATGGGCCCGTTCTTCGAGCTGGGTAAGCTCGCGTCCGTTGACGGCTGGGTGCTCCAGCGGCTGTGGATCGGCCTTGTCCTCATCGCCGCGTTTGCCGGCACGATTCGGCTAGCGGGTCGTCTGGGGATCGGGACTGGTTGGACTCGCATCGCGGCAGGCTTTGCCTACGCGCTGTCACCGCTCGCGCTCAGCATGATCGGCGAGCTGTCCGCCGAGTTCCTTCCGGCCGCCATGCTGCCCTGGATCTTGATCCCGCTCGTCGGCTCCGGGACCCCGCGGGGCCGCGCTGCGGCCCGCTCGGCTCTCGCGGTCGCCTTGTGCGGCGGCGTAAACGGCGCGTCCACCGTCGCCGTGCTGATTCCCGCGGTCATCTTCATCGTGGTCTGCCGGCCAGACAGGCTGCGGATGCTCGCCTGGTGGGTGCCCGCTACCGTCCTCGCCACCTTGTCGTGGTCGGTCTCGCTGGTGCTCCAGGCGAGATATGGCGTCTCAATCGTGCCGTACACCGAGAGCGCTCAGGTCACGACGTCCGTGACCAGCTTGTCCAATATCTTGCGCGGCACCGAGACCTGGTTGAGCTACCTCGATGTAGGCGGGCAGACCTGGTGGCCGCTGGGGTTCAAGATCGCCACCGAGGCGCTGCCTACGGTGCTGACCGGCCTCCTCGCCGCCCTCGGGCTGGCCGGGATCGTCCGCTCCGGGCGGCCCAATCGCAGATTCCTCCTGTGGTCCGTGCTCGCCGGCGTGGTCATCATCTCGACCGGCTACGTGAGCAGCCTGGGCAACCCGCTGGCGGGCACCCTCAGCAACGTGATCAACGGCCCGGCGTCTGCGTTCCGCAACCTGTGGAAGTTCGACCCCATGATCCGCCTGCCACTCGCGCTCGGGCTCGCTCACTTGCTCGCCACGTTGCGCGCGCCCCGGCTCAGAACCGCGGCGCTGGCCGCTGCGGGGGCCGGCATCGCCGGACTGGCGGTGAGCGCCTACCTGGGCGGGGTGGCCACCTGGGGTTCGTTCAGCCAGATCCCGTCGTACTGGGTGTCGGCGGCGGGCTGGCTGAACTCCCACGCCGGGAACCAGGGTGTCTTGGTCGTGCCCGGCGCGTCGTTCGGCCAGTACGTGTGGGGAAGCCCGCTCGACGATGTCCTCGCGGCGCTGACCAACGTCGACTTCGCGGAGCAGAACCTGTCCGTGCTCGGGTCGCCCGGCAACGAGCGGCTGCTCGACGCGATCGATCAGCAGCTGACCGCCGGAAGCGGTTCCGCCGGCCTGACTCAGCTGATCGCGCGGATGGGCGTGAAGTACGTGGTCGTCAGGAACGACCTGGCCGGCGCAGGCCAGAACGGAACGTGGCCGGCCAGGGTCAATCAGGCGCTCGCCGCCTCGCCGGGAATGACCAAGGTGGCTCAGTTCGGTCAGTTCGTGGGCAACTTCACGCCCGATGACGCCACGACCAACTTCAACGCGCCGTACCCCCCGGTGGAGATTTTCCAGGTGGCCGGGGCCCTACCGGAGGCAGCCGTCCAGCCTGCCGCCGGCGCCTTGCGCGTTTACGGCGCGCCCGAGTCCCTCCTGACGCTCGCCAATGAGGGCTTGCTCGAGGACCGGCCTGTGCTCCTTAACGGCGACGGCGCAGGCCAGCCGGTCGCCGGGTCGGTGGTGACGGACTCGCTCCGCCGCAGGGTCAGAAATTTCGGCGAAATCGGCTCCTCCTATTCACCGACGCTGACCGGTACCCAGCCCGCGGTCACCTTCGAGGCGACCGATGACTACACCGAGCCGGGCTGGGACAAGTACCAGGCCGTAGCGGAGTACACCGGCATCAAGAACGTGACGGCATCCTCGTCCGCCTCTGACATCCAGGCCCTTCCCAACCAGTGGGCGAGCGGTTTGCTGCCATTCGCCGCAGTCGACGGGAACACGCGGACCATGTGGGAATCGGGCAGCTGGACCGGGCCGGTGGGCCAGTGGATCCAGGTGGATTTCAATTCCCCGGTCGATCCGGGCACGATCTCCGTAGCCTTCGACGACAATCCCGCACTGGGCCCGCCGGTCGCACGGGTCCAGGTGTCGACCGCCGCCGGTCAGGTCGATGACCCGGTCGCCGCTACCAGCGCCTCGCAGCGGCTCAGGGTCCCGGACGGGGCATCTGGATGGCTGCGGATCACGGTCACCGGCCTCACCTCGCAGCCCAGCCTGTCCATCGGCACCCAAGTGGGCATCTACGACATCTCAATACCGGGTGTCCACGCCGGCCGGACGATAGTCGCCCCTTCGGTTCCCGGTGCTGACCCTTCGGCCATCGTGCTGGCCAAGGACGAGCCACAGCCATCCGGCTGCATGCTCACCTCGCTGCGCTGGGTCTGCTCGCCTGACCTGACCGCGCCGACAGAAGAGCAGTTCGGCTTCGACCACTCATTCACCGAAGCTGCTCCCGAACAGGCCACGCTGCGCGGCTCGGCCATCCTCGTTGACTCGGCGCTGGCCGACAAGTACGTGCGGCTCAGCCCTCGCCAAGCGCGGGTAACGGCGTCCTCGACGTACACCGGCGATCCGCAGGACCAGGCGTTGTCGGCCTTCGACGGTAACCCTGCGACGGCATGGGTCGCGAGCGTCACCGATGCGCATCCCACGCTGTCGATCCAGTGGGGCTACCAGCGGACCATCAGCAGGCTGACGATCCAGCGCCCGCCGGGTGCCTCTGGCCTGCTCCAGGTGCTGATCAGCGGGTCAAACGGCCAGGTGCGCGGGGCGATGCTCGACGCCAGCGGAGCGGTGAGGTTCGCGCCGATGCGGACGACCGGGCTGAAATTCATCTTCTCTCAGGTACAGGCGCCGCTGCAGATCACCGACGTGACCATCCCTGGGGTGCCGTCCGTCCATCCGCCGTCGGGAACATTCCGGCTGAAGTGCGGTCTCGGGCCGTTGATCGAGCTGAACGGCAAGGTCGTGCCGACGCGAGTGTCCGGCAGTTTCGCCAGCCTGCTCACGGGCCGGCCATTGCGGTTCACCGCGTGCTCCCCGGTCACCCTCGCCGGGGGCGACAACCGCGTGGTCGAGCCTGCGACTGACGCCTTCTCCGTGCAGGACGTGGTGGTTAACGGGGGGCTGCCGTCCGCCACCTCGGCGTCCGCCCCGACGGCGGCCGGCGTCGTGTCGTGGACATCGACGTCCAGGACGCTGCGGGTCAGCGCCGCGACGGCCTCCTACCTCATCGTGAGCGAGAACTTCAACGCGGGGTGGCGCGCGGTCATCGACGGCAGGCAGCTACGGGCTGTGCGGCTCGACGGGTGGAAGCAGGCCTGGATGCTTCCGGCTGGTACCACCGGCCTCGTGCACCTGACGTACCAGCCTGAGCAGTTGTCCCGCGCCGCCGTCGTCGGCGGACTGGCTGCCATTGTCCTGGTCATGCTCGTCGCCGTGTGGCCCTGGCCCGTTCCGCTGTTCCGGCGCAGTCGGCTCGCCATGCCTACGAGCCCGGCGCCGGGTGTGCGGCCCCCCCGCACGCGGCGATTCGCCAGGATGACCTCGTCGGCGCTGGTACTGAGCGCGCTGGTGGTCACCGGCCTGTGGCTGGGCGGATATCCGGGTGCGGTCATCGTGCCCGCGGCAACGTGCTTGTTCCTCGTCTCGAACGGTGACTTCCTGGTCCTCGCCGACGGCCGCTCGGCTCTGGGCCGCCTCTGGCGGCCGCGGGTGCTGGCTAGCCTGTTGATCGGCGCGTCGATCTGCGGCGCGGTTGGCGTCCACCTCCAGCAGGCCGGTGGCTCCGGCGTGGTCGTCACCGCCCTGCTGAACGGGGTGCCCCAGATCATCGGCCTGATCATCGTGGGGCGCCTGGCGGCCGCCCTCATCCTTTCGTGACCTGCCCAGCGTTATCTACCCCTAGCCCTCACAGCAGGAACTTGTTACAGTTCTCGGAATGTTACTGAGTGGTTACTACGGTTAAGCTACTCTCCAGTACACGGCACGCCCTCGGAGGAGGAGCGCAATGATGCGTCTGATCATCGCAGTCGTGGTGGGCCTCGTGATCGCCGTCGGAGCGGTTGCGATCACGGAGAACGTGCTGTCCCACGCGGCCAACGGCACGCCAAGCAACG
>JBKQQQ010000470.1:0-3837 GCA_052144275.1 Streptosporangiaceae bacterium | reverse complement strand
GGAGCACTCGGCAACCGGCTACACCAGCCACCTGCTCGCGGCCCGCGTCCAGTTCCTGGTGGAGATGATCGTGGTCGAGGTAACTGCGCCCGCCATGACCCGCCCGCCGGACCCCAGCCTCTACGACCTCCCGCTGCTCACCTTCGGAAACCGCGGGTCAGGCCAGCCGGGTACTGGGTAAGCTGCAAAGTTTGCCGGGATCATGCCCGGACCGAGTATAGCGGTCACGAACGCGGGCGACCCGCGCCCGGTCGGCCCTACCCGCGAGGGATCACGCTCTCCCGCATTGCCAGTTCACCGGCCACTGCAGGCTCCCTCCGGCCCGCGCTCGGAACCGAAATCCGGTCGGCCTCCCGGCGCGGGCTGAGCGGAATCACTCCTGACGGGCGCAGCGTCAAGCCGGACGCGCCCTATCGCGGCCCGGGGTATCAGCACCGATTCAGCACGCGGTCCGGAAACAACGGGAAATAATTGGCATCAACCGGACAATCAAGACACGAGAACGGGCCGCCAGACTCGCGGGTCCGGCGGCCTGTTCCACGCGAGACACGTTCGAGAAACCGCAGGTCAGCGGCCTAGCTTCAGCCCTTCAGGAGCTGCCTAGCCATCACCATGCGCTGGATCTGGTTGGTGCCCTCGTAGATCTGGCTGATCTGGGCGGCGGCGGTGCGGTGCACGCCCAGTGGCAGCGTCCGTATCTTGATGTACTTCACCCTGCCAGCCATGCGGTACGGGGAGTCCAGTGAGGTGACCTGGGCGGATGTCTGGATATAGCCCGCGCCAAAGCCAGCCGTGACATCGACGATCACCGAGCCTGGGCGCATCCCGCGGACGATGTCCGCGGTCACGACCGGTGGCGTGTCGAAGGTAGAGATGCGCAGGGCACCGATGATGACATCTGAGCGCGCCAGGCCGTCGGCGGCACCGGGTTCGCTCAGCGGCCGGAACTTCGGGCAGGTCCCGGCACGCGGCTCGCCGTCCGGGGCCTGGTGCCGGGTGCGGTGGCAGGGATACCCAGCCCGGCCAGGTAGTTACCGATGTTGGATGGCCCTGCGATCTTCGCCGCGGGAGCCAGTCCCGCCGACTGCGCTGCCTGGAGCAGCGCCTCGCGCAGCGGCGAGCCGTCCGGCAGCGCGTACGGCGGCCACCTGGTGGTGACCTCGACATCGGTCGGCGGAGTTCCCGGCCACGCCGCATCGACGCTCGCTGCCGCTCCCGTCAGCAGGGAGGCAGCGGACGGGTCATCCAGCGCCGGGGTAAGCCGGATATCGACATTGATGCTGCGCAGGTCCGGGACCATCGAGTACCCCTCGCCGCCGCTGACCGCGGTGACGGTGAGCCTGGTCGGCAACGGGAACCGGGGACCGGCCGGGCCGGGCAGGGGCGTGTTCCGCAACTCCCGGACCAGGTCAGCGGCCTTGGCGATCGCGCCCGCCCCGGCCTGGCTCGACCCGGAATGCCCGGCGGTGGCGTGCACCTGCATGCGGGCGCGCAGCACGCCCCTTCCGCCCGTGATCACGTGGTCCAGGCCCGGGTAGCCGATCATCACCCCGTCCACCCGGCCAGGAGCACCCGCGCCCTCGAAGTACGCTCTCGCGCCGCCGAATCCCCCGGTGTGCTCATCCACGTCGAACAACAGCACCACGCTGCCGCCGAAGCCACCCGCTGCATCCTGGAGCCGGGCGGCCACATGAGCGAAGATGGCAGCGCCCGCCTTGGAATCTGACGACCCGCGGCCGTGCAGCCACCCGCCGGTGATCTCGCCGGACAGCGGGGGATACGTCCAGGCGGCCTCATCCCCGAACGGGGCCGTGTCCAGGCAGGCATCCAGCACGTACCGGGGACCGGGCCGTCCCCCGGGCACCTCGCAGGTCAACGCGACCGTCGCACCGCCAGGGCCGGCCAGCCGACGGCACGCCAGGCCGTGCTCGCCCAGCCACGCCGCCATCGTCTCCAGCACCGGATCGTAGGAATCGATCCCGCCGCGGCTGGGCACCCGCACCAGTTCACCCTGGGTTCGACAGTTGAGCGGGGTTTCTGGGCGGTGGATGGGATGATGGTGCAGGTCAGCGGGTTCCGGCTAGCGGCGGACCGCGAAATCGCCTAGTGACACGGTTCGCTTGATCACGCTGTGTTTACCTTGGTGAATGTCGTTATCCACTAGTCGGCAGAGCTGCTAGCCTTCGCGCTGTGTACGTGAAGGCGTCGTCGCGTAAGACGAAAGACGGGCAGGTCATCCGGTACCTGCAGCTGGCCCATAACGAGTGGGACGCCCGGGCCGGGGTCTCGCGCACCAAGGTCCTGCACTCCTTCGGCCGGGAGGACGAACTCGACCGGGACGCGGTCAGGCGCCTTGTCAGTGCGCTGTCCCGGCTGCTGGATCCGGCTGACGCGGTCGCGGCGACCTCGGCGGGCGAGCTCGCGCTGACGTCCTCGCGCCCGGTCGGCGGCACGTACGCGCTGGACCAGTTGTGGCGCCGGCTCGGCCTGGACGCGGTGATCCGCCGTCAGCTCACTGGCCGCAAACTGGATCCGCGGGTCGAGCGGGTCCTGTTCGCGCTGGTCGCCAACCGGGCCCTGGCCGCCTCCTCCAAGCTCGCCGCGGCCGGCTGGATCACCGGTGACGTGCACATCGATGGCCTGGATGAGATCGACGAGCAGTCCTGCTACCGGGCGATGGACTACCTGCTCACCATCGAGCCCAGCCTGGCGGAAGAGGCCTACCGCCAGGTCACGGACCTGCTCAACCTCGAAGTCGATTTGCTTTTCTTCGACACGACCTCGACCTATTTCGAGACCGGCGAGGAAGACGAGCCCGTGCCGCGCGACGAGGACGGCCAGCGCGTGGCAGAAGACAGCGACGAGGCTGTCAAGGAGACCGGGTTCCGCGCCCGCGGCAAGTCCAAGGACTCACGCGATGACCTGCCCCAGGTGGTGGTCGGCATGGCGGTCACCCGCGACGGCATCCCGGTCCGGGTGTGGTCCTGGCCGGGCAGCACCACCGACACTGACCTGATCCGCCAGGTCCGCGACGACATCAGGGAATGGACCCTCTCGCGGGTCATCTGGGTCGCCGACCGCGGCTTCACTTCCCGGAAGAACCGGCGGGCCCTGATGCGCGGCGGCGGCGGGTACATCATCGGGGAGAAGCTCCGCTCCGGCTCCGCGGAGGTCAGGGCGGCGCTGTCGCGGCAGGGCCGCTACGCCGCCGTCAGGGACAACATGCAGGTCAAGGAAGTGAACATCGGCACCGATGACCGGTTCGTGCTCTGCTGCAACCCCGCCCAGGCCGAACGCGACGCGATCGTGCGCGCGAAACTGATCGAGCAGCTCGAAGAAGTGATCACCGGTACGGACAAGCTGACCAGGACCGAGCGCGCCCGGATCGAGGGCACGCTATCAGGCAAGCCCGGTCTCAAGCGGTTCCTGCGCGTGACCCCCGGCGGGCTGCTGCGCGTGGACAAGCAGAAGATCAGGACCGAGACGAACCTGGACGGCAAGTACCTGCTGCGCTGCTCAGACCCGCACCTGTCCGCCGAGGACATCGCCCTGGGCTACAAGCAGCTCCTGGAGGTCGAGCGCGGCTGGCGCGACATGAAACAGGTCCTCGACCTGCGGCCCGTCTATCACCGGCGCGAGGACCGCATCCGCGCCCACGTCCTGCTGTGCTGGCTCGCCCTGCTGCTGATCCGCGTCGCGGAGACCACCGCTGGCGGATCCTGGACCTGGAACCGGATCCGCGCCGAGCTCCAGCGCATCCACGCCGTCACCTACACCGGCCCGGCCGGCACCTTCCGGCAGACCACCGAGCCGGGCAAACCCCAGCGCGACATCCTG
>JBKQQQ010000469.1:0-18379 GCA_052144275.1 Streptosporangiaceae bacterium | reverse complement strand
CCCGTGGCGCGGGTCGGCCGGCGCCACGGGCCGTTAGTGCAATACTCCGGCCAGCTCTATCCCGTCAGGATGGTGTTGATCTGACTCTGAGCAGTGTTCAGCGCGGCTTGCACGGATTGGGATCCGGACAAGGCCGCCTGAATCGCCGTCCACACCGCCTGGGAGATCTTCGGGTACTTGACTCCCAAGCCGAGCGTACGCGGGTGCGCGAAGAGCGTCTGGTTGACATAGACCGACCACTCGGGGCCGGCCTGCGTTACGTAGGTCTTCGCGACGCTGATCTTCGCCGGCAGGTAGCCGAACAGCTTCGCGAGTTGCAGTTCCATCGCGGGTGTCTGCATGCCCTGGATATAGTCGAACGCCAGCTGCTGAGCGGCGCTGCCGCCGCTCTTGCTGACCATCCAGTCCTCGCCGCCGAGCGGGACGACGACGTGCTGTCCCGCCACCTGGGTCGGGACGGGAACGACCCCGAACTGCTTGCCGTAGAACTGGTTGGCTAGGTTCATGGTCGGGAAGTTCCAGGGGCCGTTGACCATCATGGCCGCCTTGCCGTCGATGAACTGCGTCGACGCAGCCGGGGTCTGGCTCCAGTTGAGACACGACTTGGACGCGGAGCCGTCGCTGACCAGCTGGCTCCACAGCGTCAACGCCTGCACGCCGGGCGCACCCGAGACGTTCGAGAACGTGGCCGTGCCGCCGTTGCTCCAGAAGTACGGCTCCCACTGCCACGTCGTGTCCTCGGCCGCCTCACAGGTCAATGCGATCCCGTAGTGAGCCGAGGTCGTCAGTGCCTTGGCGTCGGAGACCAGGTCCGCCCAGGTCTTCGGCGGGGTCAGGTTCGCTGCCTTGAACATCGCGATGTTGTAGATCAGCGCGATCGAGTTGGCCCCTGCCACGGGGAGGCTGTAGTACTTGCCGCCCGATAGGCCCTCGTCGATCACGGCAGGGTAATAGCCCGTCGAGCTGAAGCCCGACAGGCCGCTGATCGGCACGACCTGGCCGGTCGAGATCATCGTCGACACAAACGGGTTGTCCACGGCCAGCAGGTTCGGCAGGTCCTGGCCGGCTGCCTGCGTCAGTAGCTTCGCGTCCAGATCGGCGAACGGCACGTACTGCCGTTTCACCGTCACGCCCGGGTGCGCGGCTTCGAATGCCTTGCTGTAGGCGGCCAGGGCCGCGATCTGGCCGGGGGTGTTGAAGTAGTCCTCTTCGGTGATCGTGGTCTTAGTGGCGGATGTGCCGGACGTGCTGGCCGACTGCGAGCACCCGGCTGCGGCGCACGCCGCAACCAGAACTGCTGCCAATCCCCAGTGCCCCCTCCTGATAGATAGCTTCATAGCGTTGTGTCCTCTTTTGCGGTCGATGTTGCGTAGAATTCGGTCGGAACGACAGAGGGAACCAAGAAGGCCGATCGGGTTATCGAAATCCGCTACCACCTCCTTCGTGCGGCCTGGCGCATCGCTACCCCTTCACCGAGCCCGCCGTGAGACCGCTGGCGATGTACCGCTGCGCGACCACGAGCAAGATCGCGGCCGGTACCATCGCGAACACGCCCGCGGCCATCACGGCGCCCCAGTCGGTCGAGTAGTTGCCGAGGTAGGTGTAGATCCCGAGCGTGATCGGCTCGATGCCCGATCCGTTCAGGATGGTCAGGGCGAAGATGAAGTCGCCCCACCCGGCCAGAAACGCGAAGACCGCGACGGTGATCACGGCCGAACGGGCGAGCGGGATGACGATGAGGCGGAACGTCTGCCACTCGGTCGCTCCGTCGACCCGGGCCGCGTAGAGCAGCTCGTTGGGCAGGCTGAAGAGGAACGCCCGGAGGACGAGGATCGCGAACGGGACGGCGTACGTCCCGTCAGCGATGATCAGTCCCGGGTACGAGTTCACCAGGTTGATCCGGTGGAAAACGATGAACAGGGACGTCGCCAGGACGATCGACGGGACGATCTGGGCGACGAGCAGCGAGCTGACCAAGATCACCGTCACTCGCAGGCGGTACTTGGACAGGGCGTAGGCCGCCGGGACCGCCACGACTAGGGCGAGCAGCGCCGTCCCGAGACCCACGACCAGGCTCGTCACCACGTTGGCCGATTGCGCGTGGATGACCGTGCTGTAGTTGTCGAGCGTCGCGGCGTGCGGCAGCCAGTAGAACGTGCCGCTGAAGAGCGTGTTGGTCGACTCGAACGAACCGACGATTATCGCGTATACCGGGAAGAGAACCAGCACGAGGGCCGCCGCCGCTGCGAGCGTGCACAGCCAGCTCAGGGCCCGGGACCTCTTGACGCGCGTCACCGGTCCGCCCCCGAGCTACGGCGCAGCGAGTCACGACTGAGGAACAGGTAGATCGGTGCGCAGACGAGCGCCAGCACGAGGAGCACGTTGTTAAGCGCCGCGCCGTAGCCGAACGAGAACTGCTGGAACGACAGGTTGTAGGACCAGGTGGTGATCAGCTGCGTCGCGTTCGCGGGTCCGCCGCCGGTCAGGCCGATCACGAGGTCGAACACTTTCACCGTGAACACGAAGCCGAGGAGCAGCGTGACCTCGATGACGGGCAGGATGATCGGCACGACAATGAGCCGGAGCCGCTGCCACGGGCTCGCACCGTCGATGACCGCCGCCTCCTTGATCTCCGCTGGCACGTCCTGGAGCGCGCTGTAGAGCAGGAGGGTGAAGAACGGCACCCCGAGCCAGATGTTGGCGATCAGGATCGTCCAGAGAGCCAGATGTGGATCGTCCAGCCAGTCGACCCCGTGGTGGACAATCCCGAGACCGGTGAGCACCTGGTTCACGGCCCCGCCTTCGAGCTGAAACAGGAAGCGAAACATGACTCCGGTCACGATGAGGGGCAGAAGCCACGGGACAATCACGAGCGAGCGGGCCAGAGTCCGCCCAGGGAACCGCATGCTGAACAGCAGCGCGAGCGCGAAGCCGATCAGGAACTGGCCGGCGAGCGAGCCCACCGTGAACCAGAACGTGTTAGCGATCGCCTTCCGGCTCGTCGGGTCGTTGAGGATGAAGTGGTAGTTGCCGAGCCCGGCGAAAGGCGCGGTGAGGCTCGCAATCGTCGCCGGCGACGTCTGCTCGAAGCTGAGCGTCACGTTGTAGGCGATGGGCAGCGCGAACGCGAAGAGCAGATATCCGATCGCCGGGGCCAGGAAGAGCCAGCCGGCCAGCTGCTCCTTACGGCGGGAGGTGAGCCGCCACAGCGTCATGAGGGCCCTCGCAGGTCGGTAAGGCTGCCGCCTTCGCGGAGATAGACCGGGATGCGCTCGAGCGGTGCCGCCGCCGTCACCCAGCCTGTCGCGCCGACGGGGTTGCCCGTCCAGGCGTCGAGCCACGAGGCTGCCTCCGGCAGATACACATCGCGCTCCCGCGCGCCGTATGTCGTCACGGGCGCGACCAGCACGTCCGGGCCGAACATGAACTGGTCTGTCACCTCCCATGCCGGCGCCTCGTCCGGGAACTCGAGGAAGAGCGCGCGCATCGGCGGAAGCCCGTTCGCGCTCGCCGTGGACATCTGCTCCATCACGTACGGGCGGAGCCGTTCGCGGAGTTCGAGCTGCTCGCGGATCACCCGGTAGGCCTCGTCCCCGAAGGACCACACCTCGTTGGGGGCGCCCGTTTGGTCCGAGCCGACAAGCGGTCCTGGCTCGCGGACGCCGTGGAGCCGGAAAAGCGGGCAGAAGACGCCGAACTGGAACCAGCGGACGACAAGCTCGCGGAAGTAGGGGGACGTCGGGTCGCCGTTCCGGAACCCGCCGATGTCAGTTGTCCACCACGGGATGCCCGAAATGCCTATGTGCAGTCCGGCCGGGATCTGCGCCGCCAGAGCCTCGAACGTCGACTCGACGTCGCCCGACCACACGGCCGACCCGAAGCGCTGGCTGCCCGCCCACGCCGACCGGCAGAGAAGCACAATGTCGTCCTCACCGCTCGACTTCAGCCCTTCGTAGAAGCCGCGCGCATGCTCGCGCGGATACACGCCCTGCACCTCCATGCCCGGCCCCAGGAAGTAACGGGCGGTCTCGGGGTTGTCGGCGAGGATCTCCGGTTCGCACGCGTCGAGCCAGAACGCCCGGATGCCGTAGCGGCGATAACCGTCGGTCACCTTTTGCCAGACGTAGCGGCGTGCTTCCGGGTTAGTTGCGTCGTAGAAGCGCATGAACGCCTGGCCGTCGGTGCCCTTGTCCCAGAAGGCGAGGTGGAGCGGGGGCAGGCTTGCGATGCTCCCCACCAGGAAGCCCTCCCGCTCCATCTTGGCGTAGTTGTCGCAGTTCGGGTTGACCGTCGGCCAGATCGAGACCAGCAACTCGACTCCGAGCTCACGTAGCTCGTCGACCATCGCCTGAGGATCCGGCCATTCGGCCGGGTCGAACCTCCACTCGCCCTGGCGGGTCCAGTGGAAGTAGTCGCAGACGATCACGGACAGCGGGAGGCGGCGCCGGTTGTACTCGCGCGCAACCTCGAGCAGCTCTTGTTGACTCCGGTAGCGCAGCTTCGACTGCCAGAATCCGGAAGCCCACTCCGGCAGCATCGGCGGTAGCCCCGTCACCCGCGCGTACTGGCTGACGACGGCGCTAGGGGTCGGGCCGGCCGTCACCCAGTAGTCGACCTGCCGGGCGGCATCGGCAACCCACCTCGTCCCGTTCGCCGCCAGCTCGACGCGGCCGACGCCCGGCATGTTCCAGAGAAAGCCGTAGCCGCGGCTGGAGAGCGCGAACGGCACTGAGACCTCGGTGTTGCGCTGGACAAGCTCGACGACCGCTCCTTTCTGGTCCAGCAGGCCGTGCTGGTGCTGGCCGAGGCCGTAGAAATGCTCGTCCGGGCCGGCGTCGAACATGACGTCGCAGGCATAGAGGTCGCCTCCGCCCTGGCGGTAGCGGCGCTGCGCGGGGGAGGTGAAGTGCGGAAGGCTCTCGGCGAGGAGCTGCATCCCGTCCGCCCGAAGGAATCGCAGGAGCGGCGGAAAGGGGACGAACCGACCCTCGCCGTTCTCGACCACCTCGACGATGAGGTCGCCGTTGGATACGCGGGCCCGACCGTCACCGATCTCGACCCGGGCGGTCCTCGCTTCGTCTTCGAGCAAGGCGCTCCAGGGCGTCTCGGTGACGGATGCGCCGAGGGTCGCCCGTACGCGGATGCCGCTCTCCCCCCAGGCGTCGACCTGAAGGACCTCACCACCAGACCGCACAACGAGACCGGTCTCGCTAGCGGCAAAGGTGGCCACGTTCTGTCCCTCGGCTCGGGGAGCTTGCGAACCGCTTCGCTCCTGCTGTGCAGTTAGACTGCCGGACGAGCATATAAGCCGTTGCAGTCTCCATCCGAAGCGCTTCGCGAAGCGCTTCGCAAAATTATCCAACACACGTTGCGGGAGTCAAGAGAACGCCGTGAGAAAACCGGGTCAGATGACACCGTCGAAGCCGGCCACGATGGCGCAGATCGCCGAGCGCGCCGGCGTCGCCCTAAGCACCGTCTCGTACGTCTTGAGCGGCAAACGGGCGGTCTCCCCGCTGATGCGCGAGCGCGTCCTGGCCGCCGTCGAGGAGCTCGACTATCGCCCGCACGGACCTGCACGCGCGCTCGCGAGCGGGGCGTCGCACACGATCGCCCTGTTCCTGCCCTCACCGCAATGGCAGCTTTTGCCGGTGCAGCAGACGTTCGTCGCAGGCGCGACTACGGCGACGAGCGCGAGCGACTACTCGCTGCTCCTCTCGACGGCCGCCACCGACCCTGAGGCGGTCGCCAGGGTGGTCGCGACGGGACGCGCGGACGGCGTGATCCTGATGGAGACGCTCGTGCACGATACCCGGGTCGAGCGCCTGCAGGCGGACGGACATCCGTATGTGCTCATCGGGCGCACGCACGACATGACCGGGATCAGCTACGTGGACATGGACTTTGGCGACGCGGTCGAGACGAGCCTCGCGCATCTCGCCCGGTTGGGACATACGCAGGTCGCACTGTTCAACTTCCCGCCCGACCTGATCGAGGCGGGCTACACCTCGTCGCTGATCGCGCGGGACGTCTTCGAGCGACGCGCATCCGACTTCGGCATCGACGGCATCCACATTCCGTGCTCCCACGAACCGCGCGAGGCGTTCGCGGTCGCTGCGCGGCTGCTGCGGTCGGAGCCGGAGTGCACGGCCGCCATCACGACCGGCTGGCAGTTCACAGGACTGCTCAGCGCGCTGCGGGCGGCCAATCTCCACGTCCCTGACGATTTCTCGATCGTGTCAGTGATCGCCGCGCAGTTCGCGGAGATGCTGACGCCCTCCCTCACAGGCGTCGAATGGCCCGCCTTCGAAGCGGGTCGGCTGGCGGCGGAGATGCTGATTGAGCGGCTCACGGTGCAGAACACACCGCCTCGTCAGCAGCTGTTCCCAGCGAAGCTCGTGATCAGGGAATCGACCGGGCCTGCGCGAACACGCCGAAGTCGCGCCGCAGCCCACCGGTAGCCGGACGCGCCGGTTTCAAGCAGCTTGGACAGGGCCCTGCTGCGCCGGGCCGCCTTGCAGTGTCCTCGCCGTGCGTGCCGGCCGTCCACACGCTCGGCGCCCACTACCTCAACGCGGACACATCGATGTTCATGCAGCTGGTCGAAGGCGATCTGTTCGCCAGGTTCCCCACGCTGCGGCTGGCCATCCCGCACGGCGGCGGCGCGGCCCCCTGTCACTGGGGGCGCTTCCGCGGCCTGGCCGACCGGCTCGGGCTGCCGCAGCTGAGCGAGCATGTGATGGGCAATGTCTTCTTCGACACCCGCATGCACCACCAGGCTGGGATCGACCTGCTGGTGCGGGTGATCGACGTGCGCAACGTCATGTTCGCCTCGGAGATGATCGGCGCAGTGTGCGGGGTCGATCCGGAGACCGGGCACCACTGGGATGACACGAAGCGGTACATCGAGGCGGCCGACCTGCCCGACGAGGACCGGAGGGCCATCCTCGAGGCGAACGCGCTGCGGATCTATCCGCGGCTGGCCTGGCACGCCGTCTGATCACCCGCAAATGGACTTACCCGAGCCGACCAGGCCGCCCGGTGATCGGGCAGGGGATCCCTCCTGACAGCGTAAGCGGCTTACTTCCGCTGACGTGGCCGCGAGCCGGATCTGGACGATAAGGCCGCCGCCGTCGCGGGCGGCCGCGGTTAGCTGCCCGCCGTGGGTCTGGACGATGGACCGGACGATGGACAGGCCGAGCCCGGCGCCATCCGGGTGGCTGGTCCGGTTGCCGTCGAGCCGCCGGAATGGCTCGAACAACATGTCGACCTGCTCGGGCGGGACGGGCGGCCCGGAGTTGCTTACCTCGAGTTCGACCATGCCGGGGGTGGCGGCCCTTCGGGTGGTCACCGTGACCCGGCCGCCGGGGTGGTTGTGCTGGATGCCGTTGCGGACAAGGTTGAGCGCGAGGCGTTCCAGGAGGATGGGGTCGCCGGTTGTGGGTGCCGGGTAAGGTGCCGCGTCGATGGTGACTCCTGCGGCAGCGGCTTCCGCGGCTGTCTCTTCCACGGCGCCGGCGGCGACGTCGGACAGGTCGACGGGCAGCCGCTCGATGGCCTGGTTCTCGCAGCGGGCCAGGGTGAGCAGTCCGTCGAGGATCAGCTCGCTGCGGGTGCTGGCCGCGAGCACGCTGTCGATGACCTGGCGGAGTTGCGGGGGAACGCGGTGCTGTGCCACGGCAACCTCCAGCAGGGTCCTGTTGGTTGCCAGCGGTGTGCGCAGCTCATGCGAGGCGTTGGCGGCGAAATGCCGCTGTCCGTCGAAGGAGGCGTCCAGTCGCTCGAGCATCGCGTCGAATGTGTCGGCGAGTTCCTTGAGCTCATCCCGGGGACCGACCAGGGAGATGCGCTCGTGCAGGTTACTCCCGGCGACCCGCCGGGCTGTGTCGGTAATGTGGCGTATCGCGCGGAGCGCCCGGCCGGCCATCAGCCAGCCGAAGCCCACGGCTGCTACCGCTACCACGGCCATTGCCAGCAGGGATTCCCATAGCAGCGAGCTGATGATTTCGCTGCGATGCTGGTTCAGCTTCTGGGCGAGATCCCGTACTTCGGCCTGGGTGAGTGGGGGCCCCGGTGGCGGGAGCCGGCTACTGGCCGGCGGGAAGATCCCCTCGGCGAGGTGCCCGCCCGGGAAGTTGCTCGTGAAGATGATGTACAAGATGGCGATCAGAGTGCCCCCGGCGATCAGGAACAATCCGCCATAGAGCAAGGTGAGGCGGCTCCGCATGCTCAGCCGCGGCTGTCGCAGGGATGCGGTGAGATACCTCACGCGATCCGGTACCCCGCTCCGGGGATCGTCTCGATCGGTGCGGGTTCGCCGAGCTTGCGGCGCAGGGTCATGATCGTGACGCGGACAACGTGCGTGAACGGGTCGATATTCTCATCCCACGCCTTCTCGAGGAGCTGCTCGGCGGACACCACGGCGCCTCCGCCGCGCAGGAGTTCTTCCAGGACGAGGAACTCCTTGTGCCGCAGTGATAGCGGCCGTCCGTGCCGTGACGCCTGATGCCGGACGGGATCGAGCCGGATTCCCGCGCGTTCGAGGACCGGCGGGTCGGCCGGGCGCGCCCGCCGTCCCAGGGCCCGGACCCGCGCGACCAGCTCGGCGAATGCGAACGGCTTGCTCATGTAGTCATCGGCGCCGAGGTTCAGCCCGGTCACCCGCTCGGACAGGTCCCCGGCGGCCGTCAGCATGAGGATCCGGACCGTGGCGCCGCCAGCCGCCAGTGACCGGCACACCTCGTCCCCGTGGACGATCGGCAGGTCCCGGTCGAGGACGACCACGTCGTAATCGTTGACGGCCAGGCTCTCCTGCGCCGCCTGCCCGTCGAAAACCACGTCCACGGCCATGGCCTGCCCCCGCAGCCCGTCCGCGATCGCGCCTGCCAGCTGCCGCGCGTCCTCCACCACCAGAACCCGCACCGGCACCTCCGGCCTGTGTACATGACCCGCCGGTGCCAGTCTCACCACGGCCGGTTAGATCCACGTCAAGGACTGCTTCAGGTTTGCTCAGCGGTGGTCGCGCCGGGCATGCGGCGAGGGGTTGACGCTGATTTGACGGGCCGCCCGGTGAAATGGCTTCCCGTGCGCGCTGCGGCACGCGGCTTGCCGACCAGTACAGGAGGAGCACTCATGCGCAGGCCACAGGCCAGTGGGTACGGTGGGCATGGCGTCTGATTCCCTGCTCCGCGCCGCCGGGACGTCCGGGGAACGCCCGTCTCAGCCACCGCGGAACGCAGTGGTGGAGATAGTCATCCCGGTCCGCAATGAGGAGCGTGACCTCGGCCCGAGCGTGCGGCGCCTGCATGCCTTCCTGCGTGACCGGTTTCCGTTCACAGCGCGGATAACGATCGCCGACAACGGCAGTAACGACGGCACATGGGCGGTGGCCAGCGCGCTAGAGGCCGAGTTCGGTTCGGTGCGCGCGGTGCGGATCGAGCAGCCCGGGCGGGGCGGGGCACTGCGCTCGGTCTGGCTGGCCAGCGACGCCGACATCTACGCCTACATGGATGTCGACCTGTCGACGGACCTGAACGCGCTGCTGCCGCTGCTCGCTCCGCTTGTATCGGGGCACAGCGACGTGGCGATCGGCACCCGGCTGGCCCGCGGCGCCCGGGTAGTCCGCGGTCCCCGCCGGGAGATCATCTCGCGCTGCTACAACCTGCTGCTGCACGCGACGCTGGGCACCCGGTTCTCGGATGCCCAGTGCGGCTTCAAGGCGATCCGGGCGGACCAGGCGCGGGCCCTGCTCCCGCTGACCTCCGACATCGGGTGGTTCTTCGATACCGAGCTGCTCGTGCTGGCCGAGCGGGCCGGGCTGCGTATCCACGAGGTCCCGGTGGACTGGGTCGACGACCCAGACTCCCGGGTGCGTGTGCTGCGCACCGCCCTGGCCGACTTGCGCGGCATCGTCCGGCTGGGCACCGCGCTGGCCCGGGGCACGCTCGCCGTCCCGGTGCTGCGCGGTTCCTCGCCGCCGGGCGCGACGGCGGCCGGGCCGGCCGGCCGGGCCCTGCTGATCGGCCAGGTACTGCGGTTCGCGGTGATCGGCGTGGCCAGTACCGCCGCCTACATCCTGCTGTACCTCCTGCTGCGCGAGGTGCTGCCGGCGCAGCCCGCGAATGCCGTCAGCCTGCTGGTCACTGCCGTGGCCAACACCGCGGCCAACCGGCGGTTCACTTTCGGCATCCGCGGCCGCGCGCACGCGGCCCGCCACCAGGTGCTCGCCCTCATCGCGTTCGGCATTACCCTCGCGCTGACGTCCGGCGCCCTCGACCTCCTGCACGCGGTCGTCCCGCGCGCCAGCCGGGCCACCGAGGTCGCGGCGCTCGTCCTCGCCAACCTGATCGCCACCATCGTCCGGTTCGGGCTTTACCGCGGCTGGGTTTTCCGCGGCCAGCCGCGTCCCCGGGAGAGGAGCTCGCAATGACCGCCACGTCCGCGCAGCCCGGCGCGGCCCAGCCCTCCGGGCGCTCCCGCTCCGGTCGCAGTGAGCGGCTGCTGCGGGCCCGGCCCGGCGACCCGGTGTGGGCCCGCCCGGCGCTGCTCGGGCTGCTCGTCGGCACCGGCCTGCTCTACCTGGCCGGCCTGAGCCGCAACGGCTGGGGCAACGAGTTCTACGCCGCCGCCGTCCAGGCGGGCACCAAGAGCTGGAAGGCGTTCCTGTTCGGCTCGCTGGACTCCTCGAACTTCATCACCGTGGACAAGCCCGCCGGGTTCCTGTGGCCCATGGAGCTGTCCGCGCGCATATTCGGGCTGAATTCCTGGAGCCTGCTGATACCGCAGGCCCTGGAGGGCGTGGCCACCGTCGGCGTGCTGTACACCACTGTGCGCCGCTGGTTCGGGCCGCTGGCCGGGCTCATCGCCGGGGCCATCGTGGCCCTCACCCCGGTCGCCACGCTCATGTTCCGTTTCGACAACCCCGACGCGCTGCTGGTGCTGCTCATCACGCTGGCCGCCTACGCGACCACCAGGGCCATCGAGTCGGGCCGCACCCGGTGGCTCGTGCTGGCCGGGGCCTTCGTCGGGCTGGGCTTCCTGGCTAAACAGCTTGCCGCGTTCACGGTCCTGCCGGGTTTGGCGCTCGGCTACCTGTGGGCAGGTCCGCCGAAGATCGGGAAGCGGATATGGCAGCTGCTGGCCGGCGGTGCCGCGATGGTGGGCGCCGCGGGCTGGTGGGTGGCGATCGTCCTGCTCACCCCGATCTCCGACCGCCCCTACGTCGGCGGTTCCACCGACAACAACATCCTGAACCTCACCTTCAACTACAACGGCTTCGGCAGGCTCACCGGAAACGGGGGCGGCGGATTCGGCGGGACGATCCCGCGCGACCTCGAGCAGATACTGCCCGGCTCGGGCCGGGGGAACCCGGGACCTGGCGGCGGCATCGGTGGCGCGTTCGGCGGCGCGACCGGGATCACCCGGCTGTTCCAGGCCGATTTCGGCGGGCAGATCGCCTGGCTGCTGCCAGCTGCCCTCCTTGCCCTGGCGGCCATGCTCTGGCTGTCGCGGCGGGCGCCGCGGACCGACCGGACCCGCGCCGCCGCCCTGGTGTGGGGCGGCTGGCTGCTGGTGACCGGGCTGGTCTTCAGCTATATGTCCGGAATCATCCACCCCTACTACACCATCGCCCTGGCCCCCGCGATCGGCGCGCTCGTCGGCATCGGGTCCGTCGAGCTGTGGCGGGTGCGGCACACCTGGTTCGCTTGTGCCGTCCTGGCCGCCGGGCTCGTGATCACCGCCATCTGGGCGTGGGTCCTGCTCGACCGCAGTCCGGGCTGGTTCCCGTGGCTGCGCGTGATCATCATCACCGCGGGCGTCGCCGCCGCCGGAATGATCCTGGCCCGGCGTGTCATCCGCCCGACCGTCGGCTGGCGCCGGACCGTCCTGGCGGCAGCCCCGGTGCCGCTGGCCCTGATCGGCGGGCTGGGCGCCTCGCTGGCCTACAGCATGGACACCGCAGCGACGACCCAGAGCGGATCGGTCCCATCCGCCGGGCCTACGGTGGCCGGATCCTTCGGTATCCCCGGCGCCCGGTCCGGATTCCCGGGCGGCGCAGACGGACGCCTGCCCGCCGGGGCCGGCGGCGGATTCGGCGGGCAGGCCAGTATCAGCACCACCCTGGCCAGGCGGCTGGAGGCCGGGGCGTCCGGCTACCGGTGGGCCGCGGCCACGGTTGGCTCCACCAGCGCGGCCTCGATAGAACTGGGCAGCAACGGCGTCCCGGTCATGGCGATCGGCGGTTTCTCCGGAACCGACCCGGCGCCGAGCCTGGCCGAGTTCGAGACGCTCGTCTCCGGGCACCAGATCCACTACTTCGTGAGCGGCGGCGCGGGTGGCGGGTTCGGCGGGTTCGCAGGCCCGCCCGGCGAATCCGGCGCTTCCAGGGCGTCCGGCTCCGCCGCCGACCCGGGCGGCGGCGTGCCTGCCGGGTTCGCTGCCGCGGGCAGCCCGGGCGGCGGCTCCGGCGACGCATCCCGGATCACCTCCTGGGTCGAGGCGCACTTTAAGAGCGAGACCGTCGGCGGCACCACCGTTTACGACCTCAGCTCGCCCAAGGCCGCCGGCACGGGATCCGCCGGGGCGGGATCCGCCGGCCCGGGGACAGCCCCGCCAGGCGCGGGTGCCGGAACGGGGACAATGCCGGCGAAGCCGCCGACTCAGGGCGGGTTCCCGCCGCCGCGATAGCCGCTGCCGGCCGGATACCCTCGCATCCCGTCTTCAACGGCTGGAGGCGTGCCCGCCATTCGTTCACCCCGCGGGGTGGGCGCTGGCCATCATGTCGGCGAGGTCCTCGCGATTGATGAACGACGGCGGCGGGGGCGGACCCTAGCTGAAGAGGGCGCGCGAGTCGGTCCAGTCCCCGGCCTTCCACAGCGCGTCGTCCAGGATGCAGTCCATGTCGGAGTAGTACTCCGAGAAGTTGCCGGCCGGGTCCTTGAAGTACCAGAAGAAGTTGGAGCCGACGTGATGCCGGCCCAGGCCCCACACCTGCCGGCCAGGATCCTTGCCCAGCAGCGCCGTGGCGCCGCGGCCGATCTCGTCGACGCCCTCCACCTGCCAGGACGTGTGGTGGAGCATGGTGACGGGGGCGTGCTGGATCATGACGTTGTGGTGGTCGGTGGAGCACCGCATGAAGGCGGCCACGCCTAGGATGCGGTCGCTCACCTTGAAGCCGATGCCCGCGGTGAAGAACCGGTGGCTGGATTCCTGGTCGGTCGATCCGACGACGACGTGGCCGAGCTTGCGCGGCCGGACCGGCCCTACCCGGGAGAACACCGGGCGCCCGCTTGGTGGCGCGGACGATCGCGCCGGGGCCGTTGAAGCCCGGCCACGGGGCGGGCTTCTGCTCGATCCGCGCCGCGATCTCCACGTTGACCCGTACGTCGGTGCCGGGGTCGGTCACGTGCAGCGAGATGTCTGTCCGGGTGACTTCCAGGCCGAGCGCGGTGACGTTCGCGGCGATCCGGTTCAGGCCGTCGGGGTCGTCGACTGCAGGCGCCGCTACCTGCTACGAGTTTCTAAGGACGGTGAACGAATTGTCGGCCAGGAAAGCAATGCCGCAGCCGGGAGGGGCAGGCGATGACCAGGCAGCGAATCATGCACCGGCAGCCCGCAGGCAGCCGAGCGAAGGAAGTTACCAAGGACGCAAGTGATATGAGCGCCAGGCGGGCTGCCCGGGGACCATATCAGCAGGCTCACCCAAGCCGAAGTCTGACCAGCGCGCACACGGCAGCAGAAAGCGACCCTCAAAGGTCAGGTCCCGGCGCCGGCGTGAGTTAGGGGAGCAGTACAGCGGCAGGGCCGGATGCGTCAGCCCGGACAATGGGCCTATGACCACCACCTGCGATCTCGCGAAGACCTTCACTATGCCCAAAGTGATCCTGTTGAGCGCGGACGTTGGGCGGCCGCGGAGTTCTACAAGAGCCTCGGGTTCGCTGAGACGTTCCGGGTACCGAAGGAAGGCCCTCCTGTACAGGCCGATCTCCGGCTCGACGGCTACAAGATCGGCTTTGCGCCGATCGACTCAGCGCGCGAGGACCACGGGCTCGACCCGGTCGCGTCCGGTTAGCGGGCCACCATCACCCACCCCGACCCGCACGGGAAGGCGTCCATCTGCAAGGTGGCCGCGACCCCAGGTGGACTTGATCGCCGAGGAAGCGGACGGCCTGCGCAGGCTCGCGGCCGGGGACCTGCAAGCCGTCTTGGCTGCCCTGGAGGCCGTGCGGGAGCAGGCTGCCCAGGGGCGGCGGGTGCTGAAGGCCACCGCCAGCGGTCGGCGCGCCCCGGCGACCCGGCCCGGCGCGCTCCGTGACCTGGTCGAGGAGCACCTGCGCAAGTTCCCGGACACGGCCTTCGCCCCGTACCAGATCGGCAAGGTGCTCACCCGGTCGGCCGGCGCGGTCGCCAGCGCCCTGGGCAAGCTTGTCAGCCTCGGCACCGCGCAGATGGCCACCGGCAAGCCGCGCAGCTGCCGGCTCGCCATCGCGCCCGCCCCGGACGCCGTCGGCGGCCCCGGGACCAGCGCGGAGGCCACGCCCCGCGCCGTCGGGCGTCCCGCAGGCACGAGCAGCCCCGCTCACCAGCGGGAAGACCGCCTGGACGAGGCCCTCGCTACTTCGAGTTCGCGGGCAATGTTGCGAGCAGCGCGCGCGTCTCGGCGATGTAGCGGTCCGCGAACTGCGGATCGGACGCCTGCTTAGACGCCTTCATCGGCTGCCCCTTCTCGTTGTAGTACACGCCGGTGGCATCGGAGGTGTCGGTCACGACGCCGGCGATCATCTTTCCGGCGATCTTGGGCGTGCTGAAGTACGGCATGAACCGCGCGATGGGCGACATCGCGCTTCCCATCAGCTGCAGGGCAGGCGGCATGTCGCGCCCGAGGTTCGTCCCCGGCGTGACTCCTGGCTCGACAGCGCGGAAATGGAGCTTCGGGAACTCGCGAGCAAGCGAGAAGACCGCGGCGATGCCACCCTGCTTCGAGGTGGCATAGGCGTTGTTGGCGTACGACGATGCACCGCCCGGCATCCACTCGCCCCGCGCGCTGGCTTCGGCCGAGATGTAGCGCCCGCCCCGGTAACCAGCGCGATAGGCGGGCTTGCGGTCGATGTCTTCGACCGCAGACACGATGAATACGATGTTGGTGCCATCAGCCAGGTGAGGAATCAGCGCCTCAGTGAAGGCGAATGGACCGAGGTGATTAGTCGTGAAGGCCGTGTCCCAGCCCTGCGCGTCGGTGCCGGGCTTGACCGGCATGATGCCTGCGTTATTGAGGACGCCACCGATCGGCAGGTCTAGTGCCACGATTTCGGCCGCTGCCCCGCGAACGCTGGCGATGTCCGAGAAGTCAGCGACCACCGGAACGGCCTCGCCGCCGCGCGAACGGATTTCGGCCTGCACGTCAGCAAGCTTCTTCGGGTCACGGCCGACGAGCACGACCGTGCCGTGCGCAGCGAGCTCGAGCGCCGCGCGGTGGCCCATACCGGAGGTCGGCCCGGTAACGACCCAGGCTTTAGAAGCAGGATTTGACATAGTTGACTCTCTTTCGATTAGGAAATTGATTTAGACGTGGCTGATCGCGGCGTCGGTCCCGGCAAGCACGCGCCACATCGCCTCGAAACCGGCCCGGCCGTGCGAGTCACCGTTAGCAGGCTCGCGAATGATCGCGTCGATCGTGGACTCGGCAATAGCCGTAACGAGCAACAGAACGAACCCGATCGGCTCATCCGCCATAGGGCCGCCTGCGCGCGCACGCTGAAGCATCTCGGCAAGCCCGCTCAGGCCGCCTGCCGCGAGCTGGTGCGTCTCGTTGGTGATGTCCTCGGACACGCCCAGCTGCGCGAGGGCCCGGCGCTTTTCAGGAAAGGACGTTGCCCAGCCCATCCATCGGGTCCAAACGTGACGGAACTGCTCGCGAATCTCGGCATCCACGGGAAGTCCGCTCATCGCAGACGCCCCCATGTCGAGCTTGAGTTCGAGATAGAGCTCATTGAAGAGCTTCGACTTTGTGTCGAAATAGACGAAGAGGGAGCCGTTGGAGACTCCCGCTTCTTTCGCGATCGCCGCTGTTGCCGCACCGAGTCCTTGCGTCGCGATAACGCGAGTGGCTGCGTCCAGGATGGCACTTCGTCGTTCTTTACTTCGCGGGCGGGACATGCTTCGAGCCTATAACAGAGTGTCTAGTCAGTCAATAATACTGAGCTAGGTGAGGCGGGCGAGCGCCCGCTGGCCGACGGGTTCCTCGCCGACCTGAAGGACGCGGTCCGTGACCGGCGGCCCTTCAGCCCTCGCGCCGGCCTGCCCGAAGCGGAGGCCGCGGCAGGCGAGATGATCACGTGGTAGGAGCATGCCCGCGCCTACACCGGGGCCAAGTGGCCGAACCTGGCCCGGTCTCCCGCCGGTCGGTCGCCGCGGCCCTGGTCACCGTCACCATCGCCCTCAGCGCCAAGGAGCCGGGCGCGCCCGAGCCGAAGGAGCTGCGGCAGGGCGCTGTTCGCCTGGGCGTTCAAGCCCGCCACCCGCTACCTCGACCCGCCGCCGAAGATCGCCGCCGCCCTCGATTGTGCCGAACGCGCCTCGCTGCCGGTCGCCGAGCTGGAAGACACCGCCACCGTGCGGCTCGCGCTGGCCGCCTGCGCCCGCACCCTCACCGGCAAGCTGGCGGCCGGGGCGACCCAGCGGCGCAAGCGGTCGGTGTTCTACAACGCGCTCGGCTACGCTGTGGAGCAGGGCCACCTCGCGTCCAATCCGGTCGACCGCATCCAGCGGGCCACTCCTGCCGTCGCCCAGAGCGTTGACCGCCGGGTCGTGGTCAGCCCCGCTCAGGCCGGGAAGCTTCCTCGCCGCCGTCCGGGGGCTCAGCGGCCGGGGGCAGCACCTGGAAGCGTTCTACGCCTGCTTGTACTACGCCGCGCTGCGCCCCTCGGAGGCCGTGATGCTCCGCGAGAGCGACCTGCACCTGCCGAAGGAGGGGGGGAGGATCGTCCTGGCGGCCTCGGCCTCCCGCGCGGGCACGCCCTGGACCGACCACGGCACCGCGAGGCAGGAACGCGGCAGGCTGATGCCGCGAACAAGCGGATCACCGACGCCCTCGGCACCCAGGACGCCGGGCAAGTCCCTGGTGAGGAGGGCGACGGCGACAGCGGGCAGGCATCCTGAAATGCCAGGTCAGAGGCCGAGAAGCCGGGCGGACGGTCAGCGTAACCGCTCCCACCGGCCCCGTCCGTGGCTTTTTGGGCCCCCGTCCGTGGCCTTCACGGCCCCGGAATCAGGGGCGCACGGACGCATAGCGGACGGCGGCGGCCCGAAATCCCAGCCTCGAAACGCATAAGCACAGGTCAGCGGCGGGTGACTCGGCCAGGAGCGACGGGCTGTAAAACCGTCGGCTCAGCCTACGTTGGTTCGAACCCAACACCTGCCACACGTTTCCGCAGCTCAGAGCCGGTGACGCGAAATTGCGTCACCGGCTTTTGCGTGCAAGGGGAGCGGTTCCGCAGACCGTCGGCTGTGGTTCGTGGGCTATGCGTGGGCTGGATCCGGCCGTCCGCCAGCCTCGGGAGAGCACGATCGAGATGCCTTCTGAGCTGTGGAAACTCTGATAAGAGCGGGTGCCTGCATGTCGTGCTGCGGGTCTGCCGGGCCGGGCCCGCGTGGGCTATGCGCGGGACCAGGGACCGGTTTGCGTACAGATAGCGGACGGGGTCGCGGGCTGTGCCGACGGTGCACGGAACCGCTCGCTTTCATCTGCGGTGACGGATGCGTGATGCCGGTGCCTGCGTCGAGGGCGTCTTCGATCTGCTGGCTGACGCGGTCTTCCTGGCTGTCGATACAGTGGGCGTATACGTCGTGCAGGACGCGGGTGCTGTTGCCGGCCAGGGCGGCGATCTCGGCGGGCGCGCTGCTGGCGTTCAGCCACAAGGACAGGGCGGCGTGCCGCAGGTCGTAGGGGCGGCGGGCCAGAGCAGTGGCGGCCAGTTCCGGTCCCAGCGCGGCCGTGCGGGCGGCGTGCCAGGCGCGGCCGTAGACAGATTCGCTCAGCATGCCTCCGCGGGCGCCGCCGAACAGCCGCCTGTCCGGCGTGGTGCCGTGCTCGTGCAGGTGCTGGCGGAGCATGCGGACCAGGACAGGCGGGATGGGGACGGCACGGATCGCGCCGTCAGGGCGGTGCTTGAGGCCGCGGGGTTCATGAGGCCTGCCGGTGCTGGTCCAGGCGGTGCCGGTGCGCGGGCAGGCGGCGGTGAGGATGATCTTCCCGCGGCCGTGTACGGGGAGGATGAGGTCGTCGCGGCACACGGCGACGGCTTCTTCCGGGCGCAGCGCCGCGTAGTACAGGCAGCCAGCATGCATGCTGCGGCTCGCGCCCCCGTTCCTGGTGCACCTGGTC
>JBKQQQ010000468.1:0-3553 GCA_052144275.1 Streptosporangiaceae bacterium | reverse complement strand
AGCAAATCCTGCACCTCATGGCGACCGGCGGATGAGCGCGAACCCGCACGCCAACGGCGGCCTGCTGCTGCGCGAACTCAACCTGCCCGACTTCAGGGACTACGCGGTGCCGGTCCCCGAGCCGGGGACAACCGAGGCGGAGGCGACCCGGGTGCTCGGCACCTGGCTGCGCGACGTGATCAGGGACAACCCGTCGAACTTCCGGATCTTCGGGCCGGACGAGACCGAGTCCAACCGGCTCGGCGCGGTCTACGAGGTGACGAACAAGGTGTTCGAGGGCACGATCGTGCCCGAGGACAACCACCTCGCGCCCGACGGGCGGGTGGTGGAGGTCTTGAGCGAGCACATGTGCGAGGGGTGGCTGGAGGGCTACCTGCTGACCGGCAGGCACGGGCTGTTCGACTGCTACGAGGCGTTCATCCACATCGTCGACTCGATGTTCAACCAGCACGCCAAGTGGCTGAAGGTCACCGACGGCATCGGCTGGCGGCGCCCGGTCGCCTCGCTGAACTACCTGCTGTCCTCGCTGGTGTGGCGGCAGGATCACAACGGGTTCTCGCACCAGGACCCCGGCTTCATCGACCACGTGGTGAACAAGAAGGCGCAGGTCGTCCGGGTCTACCTGCCGCCGGACGCCAACACGCTGCTGTCCGTGGCCGACCACTGCCTGCGCTCCCGGCAATACGTCAACGTCATCGTGGCCGGCAAGCAGCCGGCCCCGCAATGGCTGTCCACGGACGACGCGATCATCCACTGCACCCGGGGCGCGGGCATCTGGGAATGGGCATCGAACGACGTCCCGGGTGAGCCGGACGTGGTGATGGCGTGCTGCGGCGACGTCCCCACCCTGGAGGCGATGGCCGCGGTCGCGCTGCTGCGCGAGCACCTGCCGGACCTGAAGGTGCGCGTGGTGAACGTGGTGGACCTGATGCGGCTGGAGCCGGAATCCGAGCACCCGCACGGCATGTCGGACGCGGAATACAACGCCATGTTCCCCGTGAGCAAGCCGGTGATCTTCGCTTACCACGGCTACCCGTGGCTCATCCACCGGCTCACCTACAGCAGGCACGGGCATGACAACCTGCACGTGCGCGGCTACAAGGAGGAAGGCACCACCACCACGCCGTTCGACATGGTCATGCGCAACGACCTGGACCGCTACCACCTGGTCATGGACGTCATCGACCGGGTGCCCGGGCTGTCGGCCTCGGCCGGGCGCGTCCGGCAGGAGATGGCCGACAAGCGCATCGCGTGCCGCGCCTACACCAGGGAATACGGCGACGACGCGCCCGAGGTCCGCGACTGGAAGTGGCCGTACTGACCGCGATCCTGGTCGTCAACGCCGGGTCCAGCAGCCTCAAGCTGCGCGTCCTTGATGACGCGGACTCGGTGGCAGGCTCCGCCGACCTGCCGCCGCCGCGGGGCGCGGACGACACGCCGGCGATCAAGGCCGCGATCGGGCCGTTCGGGGACGTGCACGCGGTCGGGCACCGGATCGTGCACGGCGGGAGCCTGTTCAGCGGGCCGGTCCTAGTCGATGCGGGCGTCAGGGAACAGCTCCGGGCGCTCACCGACCTGGCTCCGCTGCACCAGCCGAAGTCATTGGCCGCCCTCGACGCGGTGAGTGCGGTGCTGCCCGATGTGCCGGCCATCGCCTGCTTCGACACGGCGGTCCACGCCACCATTCCCGCCGCCGCCGCGACGTTCGCGCTGCCGGCCGAGTGGCGGGAGCGATGGCCGCTGCGCCGCTTCGGGTTCCACGGGCTGTCGCACGCCTACGTATCCCGGCGGGCCGCGGAACTGCTCGGCCGGGAGGGTGACGCGGACCTGCGCGTGGTCAGCTGCCACCTGGGCGCCGGCGCGTCGCTGGCGGCGGTGCAGGGCGGGCGTTCGGTGGATACCACGATGGGTTTCACCCCGCTCGACGGGCTGGTCATGGCCACCCGGTCGGGTTCGGTCGACCCCGGGCTTGTGCTGTGGCTGGAATCGCACGAGGGCATGCCGGCCGATGAACTCGCCTCCGCCCTGGAATCCCGGTCCGGCCTTTACGGCCTGGCCGGTACCGCTGAGATGCCCGAGGTCCTGTCCCGGGCCGGCGCGGGCGATGCCCGGGCGGAACTCGCGCGGGACGTGTACCTGCACCGGCTCCGCGGCAGCGTGGCCGCGATGGCCGCGGCCACGGGCGGCCTGGACGCGCTGGTGTTCACCGGCGGTGTCGGGGAGAACGCAGCCGAGATCCGGGCCCGCGCCATGGACGGGCTCGGTTTCCTCGGCGTGAGCGTCGACGCCGACCGCAACGCGACCGGAACAGGCGACAGGGAAATCGGCCGGCCGGACGCCCCGGTCCGCAGCCTGGTGATCGGCGCGCGCGAAGATATCGAGATCGCCCGCCAGGTACGAGCAACCCTGAGTTGGCGTCATTAGCCCTCTGTTCGCGCTACTAGCGGCATTACGATCGTGCCATGATCGGGGCACAGGCACTGATAGGCAGCCTGGTGGGCGCGGGCGTAGACGTGTGCTTCATGAATCCGGGCACGTCGGAGATGCACTTCGTCGGTGCCCTGGACTCGGTACCGGAGATGCGCGGCGTGCTGGCGTTGTTCGAGGGAGTCGCGACCGGAGCCGCCGACGGGTACGCCCGCATCGCCGGCCGGCCTGCCGCCGTGCTGCTGCACCTCGGCCCTGGCCTGGCCAACGGGCTGGCCAATCTGCATAACGCCCGCCGTGCCCGCAGCCCGGTCGTGACCATCGTCGGAGCCCACGCCACCGGGCACGTCCGCTACGACGCGCCATTGCAATCCGACATCGAGGCGCTCGCGCGTACCGTGTCGGGCTGGGTCCACACCTGCGGTACCACTCGTGACCTCGCCGAGGACGCGATGCGGGCGGTCGCGGCGGCCGGCCGCTCGAATGGCCAGATCGCGACCCTGGTGCTGCCGGCCGACGTGTCCTGGAGCGACGGCGGAGCGCTCGCGCCGCCCCGACCTGCGGCCTGGCCGCAGGCGGTTCACGGCGATCAGATCTCGGCCGCGGCTGATGTCCTTTCTGGTGCTTCCGCGATGCTTCTGCTCGGCGGGAAGGCCCTGTCCGAACGCGGGCTCAGCGCGGCCAGCCGGATAAGCGCCGCGACGGGGGCGCGTCTGCTCGCCGAGACGTGTCCCGCGCGAATGGAGCGCGGGGCCGGGGCTCCGGTCGTCGACCGGCTGGCCTACCTGGCCGAGCAGGCCGAAGCTCAGCTGGCCGGGGTGGACCACCTCATCCTGGCCGGAGCTCGGGCGCCCGTGTCGTTCTTTGCCTATCCGGGTCGGCCCAGTGATCTGGTGCCACTGGGCTGCTCGGTTACTGTCCTGGCTGATACTGACCAGGACGTGGAGGCCGCGCTGGAACTGCTGGCTGACCACCTCGCGGCGGGAACCGCGCCGATCCTGGCCGACGCCGCGACGCCGGGGTTGGAACCGGGGCCGTTGACGGCGATCAGTCTGGCCAGCGCGGTCGCCGCGTCGCTGCCGGAGCATGCCATCGTGGCCGATGAGGCCAACACGTCGGGATTCGC
>JBKQQQ010000467.1:0-14879 GCA_052144275.1 Streptosporangiaceae bacterium | reverse complement strand
CGGACAAAGAACGCCCCCGGGAATCTACTCCCGGGGGCGTTCTCCCTGGTAGCGGGGGCGGGATTTGAACCCGCGACCTCTGGGTTATGAGCCATACGACGCACGTCTCGGGCATCTCGGGCCGTCTCTCGCGGGTGCGGTGACCTCAGCGGACAGGACAGATCCCATCTCGCTCCGTCGGCTCCGTCTCCCCCGTCTCGCGCTGTCTCGCCGCGTCCGGTTTACAAATCGGTTTACAGAACAGGCTATTGATCTGCGGTTTCCTCCACCTCACCCGCCCTCAAACCTGGCTGCAATCCCTCGGCCGCAGCGGCGTGTCCAAGCTCACGAAGCGACCACGTAGAGGCTGACCCGGCCAAGATCCTGCGACAGTGAGGAGGACGCGAGTGTCACGAGCGATCCGGCGGCAGGCCGCGACCCAATGACGGTCGGTGTGGGCGATAAACCCAGTAGTTCATTCAATGCGCTCTGGATGAGCGCTGTTCGAATTATCGGTTATAGAATGGGCGTCCTGCCACAATACGACAAGTGATATCAGGGCTGGCACGATGCTTCCTATAAGAAGGGGGCTCAAAACCAGCGGAGCCCACCATTGATTAATCGCTGGCAAGCCCAGCGTGAAAAGCGCCCCTGCGATAACGCAAATTCCGAGCCCGGAAAACGATCCACGCCAAGCTCCAGCTCCTTTGGGCCATTTCTCCGTGATTGGGGTGGTCATAAGCCCAGTGCTCGTTATGAACAAGCTTGTGGCAGTGACCAAGAGCGATAGGATAATATCATGCCACGGCGGCCCAGGGTATTTATCCGACGCAAATGTGATGATTGCGGGCAAGCTGAACCCCGCAAACAATGGGGCCACCAGCTGAGTATATCTGTAGCCATCTGACTCTGTATTGCGCTCGTCATCTTTGCCCACAGTAAATGCTCCTCAAAAGATCTGTAGGGAGAATGTGACAATGCTGAGCTTACCTCCATCAAGTAGTGAGGCGGTGCGCCGATGACAGCACCGCCTGGCCATCACGGAATCTGGACGGAGTGGACACATGCTCTGCGCCGCCATGCCCGGCTTGGGAAGTCTGTGGCGGGTCTCGCCCGTCGGCAAGGGAACCGTGCGCACCCACCTGGAAAACATCTACGAAAGGCTGCGGGTCTCCAGTCGCACCGCCGCTATTACCCGCGCCTTCGCAAGATTGTGTCGCCTCGGGCTTATCGGCAAGGCGGGGGTCGCCTGTCCTGACCGCCCTTCCTTCCTAGTCGCGAGCTGGACGACAGAGAAGCGAAATGGTCGCTGAACTGCACAGACAACACAGCGCGGACGACCGGAATCGAACCCGCATAACCAGCTTGGAAGGTGTATGGCGCACGGGCGTCAGGGCCGCTGAGCTGGAGACTTTGATGCTCCTCGGTAGCCGTGGTTGCCCGCTGATCACCTTGGCTAATGGCCCGCTAATGGCCCGGCGGTCCTGGCCTGCACTGGGTCAGGTGGCTATCCGACCGTCCGTTTTTCAGGCCGGATATATTCCCAGTTGTCACAGATCGTGCGTGTGTTCTGCGGTGTCGCCGGTCGCTGGCGCTAGCCGTTGGTTGCTGCTGTTGCTGTCAACCCTGCGCAGGCCGTCCGGTGGAAAGCCGACCGGTACCTTGCAGGGGATGGCCCGCGTTCGGTCCGGGCAGGCTCCGCCTGGCCCTTGTCTTCTGACCGGGAGTGTCCGTAGAGGCTCCCGGATCAAGTGTGACTTCGCGTGTACGTTTACCAGTCAGTTTCCCCCTGTGCTCGTTGTCCTGCGGTCACAGTCACGCTTGAGGCTGGAGGGGCGGACACGTACACTCAGCGGGCCATCTCCGGATCTGAGCCCTGCCTGGGCCCGGCTTGTGACACGCTCGCCGCCGCCGTCTCAGCCAGTGCCCGGCCCCGCTGCCGACGGCAGAGTCAGGGTGCCCGGATCCGGGCCGCCCATGTCCAGCCGGAACGGCGGGTACTTGTCGGTCATCAGCCCGGCGTAGCCGGCCACCCGCAGCACCCACCGGTTCAGGCCGAGCACGAAGTCGAAGATCCGCTCCGGATACCGCCCGGTGACCAGCAGGACCACCGCGGCGATCAGGGCCACGATGCCGATCAGCCCCAGACCGCCCCAGCCGAACATTCCCAGATGGCCCCCCAGACGGCCCCAGTCGACGAGGTACAAGCCCCAGTTGTTGTAGGAGAAGGTGAGCTCAGCATGGGGGATCGGGCGGCCAACCCGCCACCCCAGCCATGGCACGCCCCATGGCACGCCGCTCGTGAACAGGCCGATGATGATGTACTGCGGGATGGCCAGCAGCCACCATTTCACCAGCGCGAGCCCGCGGGACAGCCGCTGCGGGTACTCCACCTCCAGGTGAGCGGGATACGTGGGGTCGTCGGCCAGCGTGAAGGGCGGGTACCGGTCGGTGCCGAACGCGCCGATCGCGTAGTACTGCACCCGCCAGCTCCACCGCAGCACCCCCACGTTGAACTCGAAGATCGCCCGCGGGTAGCGGCCGGTGACCACGATCGCCACCATCGCCACCGCGCTGAGCACGACGAAGGCCACCCAGAGGAAGCCCAGCACGAGGTAGTGCGGGAACACCAGGATCCATTTGAACAGCCACAGCCAGCGTGACGGCGGCGCGTCCAGCGACGCGTCCACCCGCACCGGGTACGCGTGCGTAGCAGCCATCGAGATCACCTCCTGCGCCTGCATCTTGATCCTGCGCGGGTGCCCATCCGGCTGCGGAAGAGCCAGATGTCCTGTCCGCAGCGGCAAAAGTCCCGCGTCCGCGCCGTCCGCGAATCCCTCACGCCGACCACAAGCACCATCGGCCGTTCGGCACAATTCTCGAACGTGCTGAGGTGCGGGTGCCGTCCCCGGCAGGCCGGCAGGTTCTCGGCGCCGCGCTGGCCCATGGCCCGGCTGATGTTCTTCTTGGCGCCGCAGCTCGGGCACCGGATCACCACGTTGGCGCCACGGTTGCCGCCGTAATCCTCCATCTGTAGCTGGGGGTGGCTCACCTCCGCGCAGGCTCCGCCGTTGTGGACGAACTCCCGGTAGGGGAAGTCGTCCAGGTGCCCGCTGACGCAGGCCAGGACGAACCGGGCGGCCACCGCGAGCGGCTTCTTGCGGCGTCGCGGGCAGTCCTGGTGGAAGAACCTGGCCTCGTCCGGGAGCCGGGCCTTGTCGTTGGCGAATCCCCGCGCGTTCCGGTCACCGCACCCGGAGTAATGACGCTCTCCGGCATTCCGGGCCCAGTGAAATTCCATTGATACCGAATGGGCGGTGGTGCGTCTTTCGCTCCAGCCGTGACTGGGAGAATGCGAGGCATCGAGGTGACCGGGCCGCATAGGTAAGGACTAGCTGCATGGCTGACGAACCCAATAGCGTGTCCAGCGGGGCCGGGATGATCGGGGCGCAGGCCTTGATCGGCAGCCTGGTCGGCGCTGGCGTGGACGTGTGCTTCATGAATCCGGGAACGTCGGAGATGCACTTCGTGCATGCCCTGGACTCCGTGCCGGCCATGCGCGCGGTGCTGGCACTGTTCGAGGGAGTCGCGACCGGGGCCGCTGACGGTTATGCCCGCATCGCCGGCCGGCCGGCCGCGGTGCTGTTGCACCTGGGCCCCGGTCTGGGCAACGGTCTGGCGAATCTGCACAACGCGCGCCGGGCGCACAGCCCGATCGTGAACATCGTCGGTGCGCACGCCACCGGGCATGTCCGCTACGACGCGCCGCTTCAGTCCGACATCGAGGCGGTCGCGCGCACCGTGTCCGGCTGGGTCCACACCTGCGGCACCACCCGTGATGT
This sequence comes from Streptosporangiaceae bacterium, assembly GCA_052144275.1. Taxonomy (GTDB): domain Bacteria; phylum Actinomycetota; class Actinomycetes; order Streptosporangiales; family Streptosporangiaceae; genus Palsa-504. The sequence continues at coordinate 11,058 of JBKQQQ010000467.1, read as the reverse complement.
CGCTCAGGACGCGATGCGCGCCGTCGCGGCCGCCGGCTGCGACGGCGGCCAGATCGCGACCTTGGTGCTGCCGGCCGACGTGTCCTGGAGCGGCGGCGGAGTGCCCGCGCCGCCGCGCTCCCCGGCCCCGCCGCAGACCGTTGGCAGGGATCAGATCGGGGCCGCGGCCGGCATCCTGTCCGCCGGCGCTTCCTCGCTGCTGCTGCTTGGCGGGGCTGCGCTCACCGAACGCGGGCTGCGGGCAGCCAGCCGGATCGCCGCCGCGACCGGGGCGCGGCTGCTCGCCGAGACCTTTCCCGCGCGCATGGAGTGCGGCGCCGGGGTCCCAGCCGTCGAACGGCTGGGCTACCTGGCCGAACAGGCTGACACGCAGCTGGCCGGGCTGAGCAGCATGATCCTGGCCGGGGCCCGCTCACCGGTGTCGTTCTTCGCCTACCCCGGCCGGCCCAGCGATCTGGTTCCCGAGGGCTGCTTGGTCACCGAGCTGGCCGACAGCGGCCAGGACGTCCAGTCCGCGCTCGAGCAGCTGGCTGATCAGGTCGCTGCCGGGACCGAGCCGGTCCTGGCGAGCGCGGCCACACCGGCGCTGGACACGGGGCCGCTGACGGTGCTCAACCTGGCCGCCGCGATTGCCGCGTCCTTGCCCGAGCACGCCATCGTCGTCGATGAGGCCAATACCTCCGGGATCGCGCTGCCCGGGGCCCTGGCTGGCGCGGCGCGGCACACCCTGCTGACCCTGACCGGCGGTGCGATCGGGCAAGGCCTGCCGGTCGCAACCGGCGCAGCGGTCGCCGCCCCGGATCGGCCGGTGGTGTCTGTCGAGGCCGACGGCAGCGCGCTCTACACGATCCAGGCGCTGTGGACCCAGGCTCGCGAGCATCTCGATGTCACCACGGTGCTGATCAACAACGCCGCGTACGCGATCCTGCGGATCGAGCTGGCCCGCACAGGCGCCGGTCCGGCCGGTGAACACGCCGCACGGATGCTCGACCTGTCCGGCCCGACCCCGAACTTCGCCGAGATCAGCACCGGGCTGGGTGTGCCCGCTACCCGCGTCGCCACGGCCGGGGAACTCGACGAGGCGCTGCGCCGGGCCTACGCCGAGCCGGGGCCGCACCTGATCGAGGCCATCGTCCCCCCCATCGCCTGAACGCCCCCGCCCACACGGCCGCGACCGGAAGGTGCCCTGATGAAGAAGCTGCTGACCCCCGACGCGACCGCTGTCGGCCGTCCCGGCGGGCCCGGGCTGCCGGATGCGGTGGGCCCGGCCCGGGAGCACGGCACCCCCGGGGGACTCAAGACAGACCTGATCAGGCTGCTGGGCAGGGACCAGGTGCTGCATCGGGTGCTGGACCTGGTCCGCTACGCCTCCGACGCCTCCCCCTACCGGCTGCTGCCGCAGGTTGTGGTGCAGCCCCGCGACGTCGGCGACATCGTCAAGATCATGGCCTATTGCCGCCAGGCCGGCCGGCACGCCACGTTCCGCGCCGGCGGGACGAGCCTGAATGGCCAGTCGCAGTCCGATGACATCCTGATCGACGTCCGGCGGCACTGGACCGGCATGGTCGTCGAAGACGGCGGCGCGCGTCTGCGTGCCCGGCCAGGCACGATCCTGGCGCACGCTACCGCGGTGCTCAAGCGTCAGGGCCGCCGGGTGGGCCCGGATCCGGCCAGCGCCGATGTCGCCACGATCGGCGGGGTCATCGCCAACAACGCCGGCGGGATGCGCTGCACGCTGGAGCGCAACGCCTATCACACCGTCTCGGCAATGACGCTGGTGCTCGCCTCAGGCACCGTCATCGACACCGCCGCCCCCGATGCCGAAGAGGTCTTCGCGCGCGCCGAACCGCAACTCGCGCAAGGCCTGCTGGACCTGAAGGCGGAACTGCTGGCCGATGAGGACCTCGCGGCGCGGGTCCGGCACAAGTTCTCTATTCGCAACACCACCGGCTACTCGCTGGCCGCGCTGCTCGACGGGCAGACCCCGCTGGAGATCTTCCGCCGGCTCATCGTGGGATCTGAAGGCACTCTGGCGTTCCTGGCCGAGGCGGTCATCGACACTCTGCCCGCCCCGGCGGTCACCACCGTGACGTGGATTGCGCTGCCCTCCATCGACGAGGCGGTCGCGCTCGTGCCCAGTCTGGTCGCGCTCGGTGCTGAGGCGGTCGAGCTGATGGTCGCGCCCGCGCTGACCGCGGCGGCGCATACCTTCCCTGGCACGCCGGGTTACTGGAAGACCCTCGACCCCGGCGCGGCCGCGCTGCTGGTCGAGTTCGCCGCCGACGGCCCGGCCGGCCTGGATGAGGCCGAAGCGCAGGTCGCCAGGCTGGTCGCCGCCGCGAACCTGATCCAGCCGCTGGATTTCACCCGCGACGCGGAGATGATCGAGCTCAGCTGGCGGGTCCGGGAGGGGCTGCTGGGCATCGTGGGCAAGCTGCGTCCCGAGGGCACCGCCTTGGTCACCGAGGATGTGTGCTTCCCGCCGGCGCGGATCGCTGAAGGCGCCCGCGATCTGCAGGCGCTGCTGGCCAAGCACCAATTCCTGCCCGGTGTTGCCGGGCACGCTGCCTACGGCAACCTGCACTTCCTGCTCACCCCGAGGCTTGACGACCCGGCCGACCGGGCCCGCTACGCGGCGTTCATGTCCGACCTGGTCGATCTGATCATCGACAAGTACGACGGGTCCCTGAAGGCCGAGCATGGCACCGGCATCAACATGGCCCCGTTCGTCAGCCACGAGTGGGGCGACAAGGCCACCGGCATGATGTGGCGGATCAAGGCCCTGGCCGATCCGCAGGGCGTGCTCGGCCCGAACGTCGTGCTCACCCACGACGACGGCATCCACCTCAAGTCGTTCAAGTCAACTCCCCCGATCGAGGACGTCGCCACCCACTGCATCGAGTGCGGGTTCTGCGAGGCCGTCTGCCCCAGCCGTAACGTGACCACCACGCCCCGGCAGCGGATCGTGCTGCGCCGTGAGATGGCCCGCCAGCCCGAGGGCTCCCCGCTGCTCGCGCAGCTGCAAGCCGAATATGAGTACGACGGCATCGAAACCTGCGCAGTGGATGGCACCTGCGCCATCCCGTGCCCGGTGTCGATCAACACCGGAGCGCTCGTCAAGCAGTTCCGCCGCGCCGAGTCCACCGACTCCCGGGAGAAGGTCGCCCTCAAGGTCGCCAAACGGTGGGCGACAGTAGAGAAACTCGCACGCAGCGCGATGGGCGCCGCGGACATCATCCAGAAGACAGCCGGGGTCAAGGCGCTGACCGGGCTCACCGCCGCCGCCCGCGCCATTATCAGCAAGGACCTGGTGCCCTCGGTGCCCGGCGCGATGCCCCACGCGGCCCCCCGCACCCTGCCCGGCACCACCCGTCAGGGTGCGGCCGCTGTGTACTTCCCCGCCTGCATCAACCGCATCTTCGGCCGCGATCCGGACATGCCACGCGGCCCGTCGCTGCCCGAGGCGCTCGTCGAGGTCTCCGCCCGCGCCGGACGGCCGCTGTGGATCCCGCCCGACGTCGCCGGCCTATGCTGCTCCACCCCGTGGAGCAGCAAGGGCTACACCCAGGGCCACAAATACATGGCCGCCGCCGTGTGCGATGCGATGTGGCGCTGGAGCGAGCAGGGCGCACTGCCGGTGGTCATCGATGCCGCATCCTGCACCAACGGGCTGCTCGATGACGTCAGGCACTACCTCGACGACGAGCACCTGACCCGGTTCAGGCAGATCAGCATCGCCGATTCCATCACCTGGTGCCGCGATCTCATGCCAGCCCTCACTGTGACCAGGAAACTGGACCGCGTCGCGGTCCACCCCACCTGCTCAACCACCCACCTTGGCCTCTCCGGAGCCCTGCGTGACATCGCCGCGGCCCTCGCCACCGAGGTCGAGATCCCGGTCGGCACCACCTGCTGCGGCACTGCCGGCGACCGCGGGCTGCTGCACCCCGAACTGGTCATCTCCGCGACCCGGGAAGAGAAGACAGCACTGGACACCAACCCCGCCCAGGCCTATCTGTCCGCCAACCGCACCTGCGAGATGGGCCTGCGGCATGCCACCGGGCGCCCGTATGAGTCGTTCGTATACCTGCTTGAGGAATCGACCCGGCCCCTCACGCCTAACCTTGCCGGCGAACCCACCCGGCCTCCGGCGGGGCGCTGAAGCCCACGCGCAACATCAGACGCGGCCGCGCGTTTTCCATCAGCAGCAGGTCGACGGCGAACAGCTTCGGTTCAGTACCGCGAGGAACGCCAGCGCGAAAACGTAGCGCTCATTGCCGCTGGGCCATCCGCCGATGGCGGCTATCGCGACACCGAAACAAAGCAGAAAGAAGGCGACGGAGTTGGTAGCAAACTCCGACGCGACCAGGATCGCCTCGTCAGCCTGCGGGCAGCCGCCCAGCCATCCGGCCAGTGCGGCCCGTGCGAGCCCGACCTGCCGGGGCTCGGCGGGGTAGGTTCCGGTGTGACGGCGGGTGCCCGCCGCCGCGGCTGTCGTGGTCACTGAGTGGGCCGACATCGAAGCCCGGGCCACGGTCCTGCGCTGGTACGAGCCGCTCGTCGTCCCCGGCCTGCTGCAGACCGAGGAGTATGCCCGCGCGATCCTCAGCGCCCGCCCCACGGGAACCTGGACGACCTAGACGAGCAAGTAGCCGCCCGGCTGGCCCGCCAGGCAATTTTGGACCGAACGGGTGCGCCCCAGCTCTGGTGCATCCTCGACGAAGGCGTCCTGCACCGCGCCATCGGCGGCAGCAAGGTGATGCGCAGCCAGCACCCGGACGGCCCTCAGCTAGCCTTTCCCGCCGACACCTGGAAGACCTTCACCGAGCAACTGAAGGCGACCGCCTGACGCGCGACGAGCTGCTGGCGCAGCTGCCTAGGCTCCGGCAGGCACCTGTCGGCCAGAAGCGTGCGCCGCACAAGCCGCTCCCTGTTCGACCTGGGCGTCCTGGGCATCACTGAAGACCGCCGCATCCGCGTATCCAGCCTGTACGTCGCTAGGAACGAGGCTGGCATGGCCGTGGACGCGCTCGCCGGTAAACCCCTGCTCATCCCCAGGCCGCACCAGCCGACGGTAGACGTTATCCACATCTCCTGGCACCACGATCAGGTCTTCAAAGGCACCTTGCAGAATTGAGATCCATTTTCCGCTGAACCGATGGTATATCCGCAACTAGGCTTAGTCCGGTGCTGAGAGGGCCGTGGAAACGGTCATGCATCGTTCAGCGGTAGATGTCTGGGGTGGTTGTTGTCTATGGCACGGCTTGAGGATCTGACCAAGGGTGCTCTTGTTCGCGGAGTTCTCGGCGACCGCGTCGTTAAGGTCGTCGACATCGCCTGGCATGGCTCTAGTGCGGTAACCCTGACATTCACCGACGAGCTGACGGGCAAGGCTGATCAGGAGCTGCTCTACCGCGAAGACGAAGCGCGGCTCGTAGTCCAGAAGGCAGGCCGAGCCTGGTCGATGGATGCCGACGGGAATCTCTTCCGGCTCGTGTCCGAGGCGAAGCGGATATCCCTAGCTCACCTGTTCGACCCGTTCCTTGCCGTACAGACGTCGACTCTTGACCCGCTCCCGCATCAGATTGAAGCTGTCTACGAGAAAATGCTGCCGCGTCAGCCTCTCCGATTCCTCCTGGCTGACGACCCGGGTGCGGGCAAGACGATCATGGCCGGGTTGTTCTGCAAGGAGCTGATGATCCGGGGTGACGTAGAGCGTTGTCTTATCATCGCTCCCGGGAGCCTGGTCGAGCAGTGGCAGGACGAGCTATGGCATAAGTTCGCACTCTCCTTCGAGATATTGACCAAGGACATGATCGAGGCGGCGCGCAGCGGAAACCCGTTCGGTGAGCGGCCGCTGCTGATAGCACGCCTTGACCATCTGTCGCGTAACGAGGATCTTCAGGCGAAGCTGGCGGCTACCGACTGGGATCTCGTCGTTGTCGATGAAGCGCACAAGATGGCTGCGCATTACACCGGTGGCGAGATCAAGGAAACGAAGCGCTACAAGCTCGGGAGGCTGGCTGGTTCCCTGGCACGCCATTTCGTCCTCATGACTGCTACTCCGCATGCTGGCATCGAGGAGGACTTCCAGCTGTTCCTGGCGCTGCTTGATGGTGACCGTTTTGAGGGAAAACCGCGTGACGCCTCGCACTCGATTGACACCTCGGATCTCATGCGGCGGCTCGTGAAGGAGAAGCTGCTCAAGTTTGACGGCACGCCCCTGTTTCCCGAGCGGCGGGCCTACACGGCGGTGTATCCGCTGTCCGATGACGAGACCTTGCTGTACAAGCGGGTCACGGACTACGTCGTCGAGGAGATGAACCGCGCCGACAGGCTCAAGGCGGAAGGGGAGGGCAGACGCGGCGCCATCGTGGGATTCGCGCTCACCACCTTGCAGCGCCGCCTTGCTTCCTCGCCGGAAGCGATTTACCAATCCCTGTCCCGTCGGCACAAGCGCCTCGAGAAGCGCATCGGCGAAGAACGAACGCGTCGGCGCGGTGCAGAGCTGGCAGCGTGGAGGGCCCGGGGTGACATTCGTGCCTTGGACGATGACGCCGACCTGGACGACCTCCCGGAAGGAGAGCTCGAAGAACTCGAGGAAGAGCTAGTCGACGAGGCGTCAGCCGCCCGGACCATCGCCGATCTCGAGCAAGAGATCGCGAACCTGGCCGATCTTGAGGAGCTTGCCCGCCAGCTACGCGATTCGGGCGCCGACCGCAAGTGGGAAGAGCTGTCGCACATCCTCCAGGACACTCCCGAGATGTACGACAGCGAAGGCAACCGCCGGAAGCTGATCGTGTTCAGCGAACACCGCGACACCCTGAACTACCTCGTCCGCAAGCTTCGTGCGTTGCTGGGCCGGGACGACGCGGTCGTCTCTATTCACGGCGGTATGCCTCGTGATCAGCGAAGGAAGATCCAGGAAGCCTTCATCCACGACAAGGAGGTCCTGATTCTCGTCGCGACCGACGCCGCGGGGGAGGGGATCAACCTTCAGCGTGCCCACCTCATGGTCAACTACGACCTGCCCTGGAACCCGAACCGTATCGAGCAGCGATTCGGCCGGGTTCACCGCATCGGCCAGACCGAGGTCTGCCACCTATGGAACCTGGTTGCCGAGGACACCCGTGAGGGCCAGGTGTTCCAGCGGCTCTTCGAGAAGCTGGAGGAACAGCGTAAGGCGCTCGGTAATCAAGTTTTTGACGTCCTCGGCGAGGCCTTCCGCGGAGAGAGCCTGCGCGACCTGCTGATCCGAGCGGTCAGGTACGGCGAGCAGCCCGAGGTAAAGCAGAATCTCAAGATTGTCGTAGATGCCACCGTGGGCGAGGCGCTGCGCCGGGTGGTCCACGACCGTGCGCTGGTCAGCGACGTCATGACGGCCGGCGATGTCGAGCGGATCCGGGAGGAAATGGAGCGTGCTGAGGCCCGGAAGCTCCAGCCGCACTTTATCCGCTCCTTCTTCCTGACGGCTTTCGCGCACATCGGCGGAGTAATCCGGGAACGTGAGCCGGGCCGGTTCGAGATCAGCAACGTCCCAGCCGAACTGCGTCTCCGTGACCGCCAGATCGGCATGGGCGCTCCCTTGATGCGCCGGTACGAGCGTGTGACCTTCGAGAAAGGTCTTGTCGCCCCCGAGCGCGGGCCGCTGGCCGAGTACGTGACGCCAGGCCATCCCCTGCTCGACGGGACCATCGACCTGATCATCGAGCGCTACGACAGCCTGTTCCGGCAAGGCGCGGTGCTGATCGACGAGAACCATCCGGGAACGGTCCCGCATGTGCTCGTCTACCTGCAGCATTCGGTGGTTGACGGCCGGGCCGATCAGGCCGGAAACCGCCGGGTGGTCTCCAAGCGCTTCGAGTTTGTCAGCATCGACCCTGAGGGATCTGCTTACGCTGCCGGGTGGGCCCCGTACCTAGATCTCCGTCCGGCCACGACGGATGAGATCAGGCTATTGGCACCCGTGATCGATGGAGAGTGGGTCCGCGCTGACCTGGAAGACGCTGCAATCAGTCATGGGGTCAGACTCGCCCGGGCACACTTGGAGGAGGTGCGGCGCCGGATCGTCGATCGCGTCCAGCGGACGACCGCAGCCGTCAAAGCCAGGCTGGAGTCGGAGATCCGTTACTGGGATCATCGCGCTAACCAGCTCAGGGAACGTGAACTCGCCGGCAATCTTCCCAGTAGCGGAATGAACTCGGCGAAGGCACGTCAGCGGACAGACGAGCTTCAGGGCCGCCTCAAGCAGCGCCTCGAAGACCTGAACGCAGAACAACAGCTGTCGTCGCTACCACCGGTCGTAACGGGCGGCGCGCTGATCGTGCCGTCTGGGCTGCTGTCCTCACTACGGGGTACGGCAGCCAGGGACGTCGCCGAGCGAGCACGTCAGCGCTCTGCTGTCGAACGAGCTGCCGTTGACGCCGTGATGGCTATCGAACGCGCTCTCGGACATGACCCGGTAGAAATGCCGCCCAATAACAAGGGCTATGACATCGAGAGCAAGGCGGCCGACGGATCCCTGTTGTTCCTTGAGGTAAAAGGACGCACGCAGGGAGCGGAGACGTTCACCGTCACCAGGAGCGAGATCGGTGTCGGACGCAACATGCCCGATCAGCACATCCTCGCGCTCGCCGAGGTCCCCGCGACCGGATTCCCGGACATCCGGTACATCCACGGAGCGTTCCGGGATATTGGCGACCTTCCCTTCGACGCGATAAGCGTCAACCTGTACTGGAGGTCGTATTTCGACCGAGGTGAGGTGCCGGCATGACAACGGGCAAGCTCGTCGACGTCGAGCCTGCGCCGGACGACCCCGGCGAGGCGCCCCCGAGCGGCCGCGCGCTCGTCGCCCAGGCCCGGGCGCTCAGAAACGGCATTTCCGAGGTCGTCGCCGCCCCTGCCGCCAGGCGCAGCTCGGCCCGCACCGCGTACGAAAACGCCAGGGACGACGTTGTCCATCAGCAGATCGCAACGCTTCCCCTGGCGCGGCTCAAGGAGACCACCCAAGGGCGGCTCCGGCTGGGGCTCCTGGAGGCCGCCGGTTACCGCACCGTCGGCCAGGCTGCCGCTGCCGGGGTACCGGGGCTCCAGCGGATACCCGGTGTCGGGCCTCAGACGGCAACTCAGGTCGTAGCCGCCGCCCGTCAGCTCAGCATGATGATGAAGCAAAAGGTGCGGTTGCGCCTCGACCCTGATACACGCCCTCCCACGCAGACCAGGCTGCTAGCCGAGCTCCGCGCGTACGGGATAGCGCGCCAGGGCGCCTCGCCTGCCCGCGAGAACCTCAATGAAGTGGCTACAGCGCTCGATGCAGTCCTCGTCGGCTCGAGGCGTGCGACCAGCCGCCTGAGGATGTTCTTTTCCGGCTCTCGTAAGCGCGAAGAGGGCCGGAACGCGCTCAGCCAGCTCGAAGTCCTGATGAGGACGGTACGCCAGTCGAATCTGGATATCCGGCTCCGTGAGACGCTTACGGCTCTCAGTACGCCGCAGCCAAACGCGGCTACCCTGTGGCAGGACTACGAAGAACGCGCTGTCTTCTATAACGGCCTGCTTATCGAGGTCGGCGAACTCGCGCCCGACGTCGAAGCCGGGCAAGGGTTCATCCCCACCGAGATAGCGCGGCGGGTCCATGAGTACCCGCTGGACCTGTCGCTGATGCGAGCATCCCTGCGCGGGTACCAGGCCTTCGGCGCGAAGTTCGCGCTTTGCCAGGAAAGGGCGATGCTCGGCGACGAGATGGGCCTGGGCAAGAGCGTCGAGGCCCTGGCGGCCATGTGCCACCTCCATGTCGAAGGGCGGCGGCACTTCCTCGTCGTATGCCCGGCCAGCGTCCTGGTCAACTGGACTCACGAGATCACGCGGCACAGCGAGCTGCGGTCCCACCGGCTGCACGGCCCTGACCGCCAGCGGAACTTCCAGGCCTGGACGCGCATCGGCGGGGTCGCCATCACCACCTATGACTCCTTGCGGTCAATACCCAAGCCCGCGGGACTAGATCTCGGCATGCTGGTGGTGGACGAGGCGCACTACGCCAAGAACATGGCGGCCGAGCGCACCAAGGCGGTCCGGGAGTGGGCGAGGACGACTAGCAGGGTCTTGTTTCTGACCGGTACTCCGATGGAGAACCGGGTCGAGGAGTTCCGGGTCCTGGTCAGCCACCTTCAGCCCGGCCTGGTCCCGCGCATCAGCACGGTGGACGGCATGATCGGCGCCGGTCACTTCCGCGCCGCCGTCGCGCCCGTCTACCTCCGCCGGAACCAGGACGACGTGCTGCAGGAACTGCCTCCCCGCGTCGACACCGAGGAGTGGGTGGAGCTGACCAGCCGCGATCTGGACGCGTACCGGGATGCCGTCGCCGCGGGCAACTTCATGGCCATGCGCCGGGCCGCCTACGCGCCCGGCAGCCCGGCCGGCTCCGCCAAGCTGGGGCGGCTCGTGGAGATCGTCGAGGAAGCCTCGGCCAACGGCCGCAAGGTCGTGGTGTTCTCGTACTTCCGCGACGTGCTCGACACCGTCAGCGCCGTCCTCGGCGGCCTGGCGATCGGCCCGCTGACCGGAAGCACCCCGCCGGTCCACCGGCAGACCATGGTCGACGAGTTCGGCGCTCGCCGTGATCCTGCGGTCCTGGTGAGCCAGATCCAGGCCGGGGGAGTGGGGCTAAACATCCAGGCCGCCTCCGTGGTGATCCTCACCGAGCCGCAATGGAAGCCCACCATCGAGGACCAGGCCGTTGCCCGCTGTCACCGCATGGGCCAGGTGCGCTCAGTTGACGTGCACCGCCTGCTCGCCGAGGACACCGTAGATCAGCGCATGCTCGAGATACTCGCGACAAAAGCGGTCCTCTTCGACGAGTACGTCCGCCGCAGCGAGCTGAAGGACCACAGCGCGGATGCTGTCGATGTCACCGACCTGATGGCGGCAGAGGAAGTCGGAACCCAGGTAGAGGCCGAGCGCCGGATCATCGAAATGGAACGAAAGCGCCTTCGTATGGAGACCGCACCGTCAGCTGAACCCAGCGACACAGATCCGGAAACTGGGCGGGAAGTCTGCGACTCC
>JBKQQQ010000466.1:0-25834 GCA_052144275.1 Streptosporangiaceae bacterium | reverse complement strand
GTCGGCGCGACCTGCCGGGCCTCGGCCGGATTCTGGTCCGCGCTGCTCACGCTGCCGCGAGCCACCCGCGACGAGCGCAAGCTGCGCGAGGAGGCCATGCAGGCCCTGGACCGGGTCGGCGCCGCGCAGGCGGCCCAGGCCAGGCCCGGTGAGCTGTCCTATGGCATGCGGAAGAGGATTGCCCTGGCCCGGGCCCTAGCGGGCAAGCCCGGGCTGATCCTGCTTGACGAGCCCGCGAGCGGCCTGGACGAGAGCGAGCTGGCTGAGCTCGGCAGCCTCATCCGCGACCTGGCCACCGAGGGATCCCTGGTCGTGATCGAGCATCACGTGGATCTGATGATGTCCGTCTGTGACTCGATCGTGGTCCTCGATTTCGGGAAGGTGATCGCGACGGGCACGCCGCGGCAGATTCAGGACAATCCCGCCGTGACCGCCGCCTATCTCGGCACTGCCGACGATCAGGCTCCGGCCGCCGACGGCCGCGCGCAGCAGGGCGAACGGGGTCCCGCCGATGAGTAGCGCGGCCGTCCAGCAGGACGGGTCCCCGGCGCTGGCCGTCGATGGGCTCGTCGCGGGCTACGGCGGGGTCATCGCGCTGGACGGGGTCAGCATCTCGGCCGGGACGGCCGCCATCACGGCGGTGCTCGGCGCGAACGGCGCGGGCAAGACGACGCTACTGCGCGCGGTCAGCGGGATGATCAAGCCCCGCCGCGGCCGCGTCTTGCTGGGCGGCGCCGACCTGGCCGGCCGCAGCCCCGAGCAGATCGTCAGGGCCGGGATCGCCCACGTCCCCGAGGGGCAGGGGGTAATTCCCGAGCTCACGGTCGAGGAGAACCTGCGGGTGGGCATGATGTCCTGGCCAGGCCCGCTGAGCCGGGCCCCGGGGAGCCGGTCCCGCAACCCGCGGGCCGAACGGGCCGCCGCGCTCGACGAGGCCTATGGGCGCTTCCGGCCGCTGGCCGACCGCCGGCGCAAGCTGGCCGCCACGCTGTCCGGCGGCGAGCGGCAGATGCTGGTCATAGCGCGCGCACTGCTGTCGCGGCCACACGTACTGCTGCTCGACGAGCCCTCGCTCGGCCTCGCGCCCAGGATCATGGCCCAGGTCATGGACCTAGTGGTCCGGCTGAGCCGGGAGCAAGGGCTCACCATCGTCCTAGTGGAGCAGAACGCGCGGAGCGCGCTCGCCGTCGCCGATCACGGCGTGGTGCTCAACCTCGGCCGGGTCGTCGCTTCCGCGGATGCCCAGACGCTCGCCGCCGATGTCGCATTGCGCCACCACTACCTCGGGTTCTAGCCACTTATAGGGGAGCATGCCAGTGGTCGAGTTCCTCCAGTTCACGCTCAGCGGGGTCGTCTTCGGGATGATCTACGCCGCGATAGCGCTGTCCCTCGTCCTGATCTGGCGAGGGACCAGGCTGCTGAACTACGCGCAGGGCGGGATGGCCATGTTCACCACCTACGTGGCCATCGAGGTCATCTACCACACCGGCTCCTACTGGGCCGGGTTCGTGGTCGCGCTCGCGGCCGGCGTCGTGCTCGGCGCGGTATGCCAGCTCACCGTCATCCGGCCGACCATGAACAAGCCGCCGCTCAACGCGGTGATCGTGACTATCGGGCTGCTCATCCTGCTCGAGGGCCTGGCCGGCATCTTCTTCGGCGGCCAGTACCGGTCGTTCCCGGCGGCGTTCTCGATCACCGGTCTGAAGGTCGGCAGCACGCCGCTCGGCGTGTCGCGCTTCGACGTGTTCGTCGTGGCGGCGGTGCTGGTGACCACGCTGGCGCTGGCGGCGGCGTTCAGGTACACCTCGGTCGGGCTGCGCATGCGCGCGTCGGCGTTCAACGCCACGATCGCCCGCCTGTCGGGCATCCGTGTCGCGCGGATGCTCACCATCGGCTGGGCGCTGGCGGGCCTGCTCGGGGCGCTGGCGGGCGTGCTGGTCTCGCCTTCGACGTTCCTGTACCCGAACAGCATGGATGCGATCTTCGTGTTCGGCTTTACCGCGGCGGTCATCGGCGGCCTGGACAGCCCGGTGGGAGCGGTGGTCGGCGGGCTGCTGCTGGGGATCGCGCTCAGCTACGTGGCGGGCTATCTGGGCTCCAAGGGCTCCGAGCTGACCTCCCTGGTCGCGCTCGGCATCCTCGTCGTGGTGCTGATGATCCGGCCCGACGGGCTGTTCTCCGCCACTAAGGTGCGGCGGGTATGACCATGCAGACGCTGCCGCGCAGGCTCGGCGTCGCCGTGGTGATGGCGGTGATCGTCGGGTTCCTCTCCATCAAGCTGAACACGTTCCGCGATTACCAGATCGCCGAGGTCGCGACCGAGGTCACGGCCGTGGCCGGGCTCACCGTGCTGACCGGGCTCAGCGGCCAGATCTCGCTGGGCAACGGGGCGTTCATGGCCATCGGCGGCTACACGACGGCACTACTGCTGATGCACCTGAACTGGCCCTTCTTCGCTGCGCTGGTGGCGTCCGCCGCGGTCGCGGCCGCGGCCGGGGCCATCGTTGGCGTGGCCGCGGCCCGGCTGCGCGGTCCGTACCTGGCCGGCGCGACCCTCATGCTCGGCGTCGCGCTTCCGAGCGTGGCTTACGCCTGGCCGGGGGTCTTCGGCGGAGACCAGGGCCTGAACGTCGCCTTCACCACGCCCGCCTTCCTCGGCGCGACCTTCCCGCTGACCAGGTGGCAGGCCTGGGTCAGCACCGCGGTGGCGCTGGTCACCCTGGTGCTGCTGGCGAACCTGTGTTACAGCAGGACCGGCCGCAACTGGCGCGCGGTGCGCGACGACGAGGTGGCCGCCGCGCTTGACGGCGTGAACGTCGCCGTGACGCGCATTCTCGCCTTCGTCGTGAGCGCCGTATGCGCCGGGCTGGCCGGCTCGCTGCTGGCTATCGTGACCAGCCTGGTCGCGCCGGGCGCCTTCACGATCACGCTCTCCATCTCGCTGCTGACGGCGGCCGTGATCGGCGGCCTCGGCAGCCTGCCCGGCGCGCTGTGGGGAAGCCTGGTGATCGTCCTCGTGCCCACCTACGTCACGGACGTGGCCACCAGCCACGGCCTGTCCAGTTCCGTCGGATCCAACATCCCGATAGCCGCCTATGGCGTGGTCCTCATCCTCGTCATGCTCGTCTTCCCGCAGGGAATCCAAGGCGGGCTGCGACGTCTCCTCACCGCTTTCACAGGTCCTGACCCGAAGACCCGCACCCGGCACGACGCATCCGCGGCCCACGTCACGCCGTCGGCCGATGACGCGTCGGCCAGCCAACATGAGAAGGAAGGCACTTCATGAAACGAACTCATCGGCTTCGCTGGCAGGCCGCGGCCATCATGACCGTGGCCGCGCTCGCCGTCGCCGCCTGCTCGTCGAGCTCGAGTTCAAGTTCGAGCCCAGGCTCGAGCTCGAGCAGCTCAAGCTCGGCCCTGACCGCGTCCGCGCCAGGCATTACCCCGACCCAGATCCTCATCGGCAGCCACCAGCCGCTCACCGGCCCCGCCGCGCCCGGCTATAGCGAGATCGCTCCTGCGTCGGCCGCCTATTTCGCCTATGTCAACGCACACGGCGGGGTGTACGGGCGCAAGATCGTCTACAAGTACCTGAACGACGCGTACGACCCGACCACGACGGCGTCCGACGTGCGCCAACTGGTGCTGCAGGACAACGTGTACGCGCTGTTCGACGGCCTCGGCACGCCTACGCATCTGGCGGCGATCAGCTTCCTCAACTCGGAGAAGGTTCCCGACGTGTTCGTCGCGTCCGGATGCGAATGCTGGAACCAGCCCACGACCTACCCCGAGACCTTCGGCTGGCAGATCGACTACGTGCGTGAGGGGAAGATCCTCGGGCAGTACGTGAAGCAGCACTTCGCGGGCAAGAAGGTCGCCTACTTCTACCAAGACGACGAGTTCGGCATGGACGGGGTCAAGGGCCTTGACGACGAGATCCCGGCCTCGATGGTGGTCAGCAAGCAGAGCTACGTCGACACCAACGTCAACATCGCACCGCAGGTCGCCGCGCTGCGTGCGTCCGGCGCCCAGGTCGTCGTCTCGTTCTCCATCCCCGCCTTCACCGCGTTGCTGAAGCTGAACTCCCTCAAGCTGGGCTTCAGCCCGACGCTGGTAGTCAGCAACGTCGGATCCGACGCGATCACGCTGTCTGGGCTGCTCGAGGCGTTCGCGAAGCAGGGCGGCGCTACCGTCAATGGCAACCAGCTCACCAACGGGATCATCACCGATGGCTACCTGCCTACCCTCGGCAACATGAGTAACAGCTGGATCGCGCTCTTCAGTAAGATTCACCAGCAGTACGACCCGAAGGCGCCGTTCGACGGCAACGTGCTCTACGGCGAGGCCGTGGCCTACACGTTCGTGCAGTCCATGCTCAAGGCGGGCAGGAACCCGACCAGGGCGGACCTGGTGTCGGCGATCGAAGCCGGCTTGCCGCAGGGACCGGCGGTCGCGCCGTACGCCTACTCCGCGAGCGACCACTCGGGTATCACCGGCGCCTACATTGGTGTCATCAAGAATGGTGCTCTGGTCCAAGAGGGACCGGTGCTGACCACGGACACGTCGGCGTCGGGTCCGATCACCACCTACACGGGAACCGAACAGCAGGCACCGGCGAGTGGTATCCCATCGCCGTGACACCGCATCGGCCATCCCTCCCGGCATGAAGCAGGGATCAGCCGAATGACAGCCGAGATGAGCCGGATGGCGGGCGGGCGCGCCCGCCCGCCATCGGCGCAGGCCGGGCGCCAGGCCGACGAACGGCCGCCCGCGATAAGGCTGCTGACCGCAGCCGAGGAACTGTTCGGCGAGCGCAGCTACCACCGGACGACGGTCGCGGACATCTGCGCCCGGGCCGGGATGGCCACCGGCAGCTTCTACTCGTATTTCGGATCCAAGGCGGAGATCTTCGCCGCCGTGGTCCGGGCGATCAACACCGACCTGAGGCGGGCCATGAAGGCAGCCCTGGAGCACACCGACGGCGGTCAGCGGGCCAGGGAGCGCGCGTCCTTCCGGGCGTACTTCGACATGCTGTCCCAGCGCCCCTGGATCGACCGCATCGTCCGCGAGTCCGAGTTCATCGACCCGGGCCTGTTCCGCGAGTACTACGAGCACCTGACCAGGGGCTACGCCCGCGGCGTGCGGGCCGCCCAGATGGCCCGCGAGGTGGACGCACAGTACGATCCCGAGGTCATCGCGTTCGCCTACACGGGCATCGGCAACTTCGTCGGCATGCGCTGGGCCGAGTGGACAGCCGGCGGCCGGGTCCCTGAGGACGTTCTCGACGACGTGCTCGAGCTCCTAGCCCGCGGGCTGGCCCCGCGCGACCCGTCGGGAGATCCCGGCACTACCACCTGATCCCAGTAAACCCACCGGTGTGGACAACCCTGTGGAGGGAGTGTTGACGATGCTATGTGGGACTGGGAACTCCGCTGCGGGAATGTGCAGACCGCTCAGCCGAGCGCCGCGGGCGGCAGGTCAGCCGCGTCGGCCGGGACCCAGTCCAGCGGCCGCGGGCCGAGGGCGGTGAGCTCGCGGAGCTGCATGGCGCACCACGGGGAGATAGGCTGCTGGCCGGTGCGCACCGCTTCGCAGAATTCGTCCCAGTCCACCCACCTGGTGTCCGCGACTTCCGCCGGGTCAGGATCGGGCGGGCTCTGCCCCATCAGGTCGGCGGTGTATGCCGCGTAGACCGGGCAGAGCTCGTTTTCCAGCACTCCGTTGGCCATCCGCGCCTGGTACCGGAACCGCGGCAGGACCAGCGTGAGCTTGGCCGAGCTGATCCCGAGTTCTTCCCGCAGCCGCCGGAGCACGCCGCCGGAGACGGGTTCGCCAGGCAGCGGGTGCCCGCAGCAGGTGTTGGTCCACACGCCGGGCCAGGTTCGCTTCGACTCGGCCCGCCTGGTCAGCAGGAACTGTCCGGCCTCGGTGAAGAGGTAGCAGGAAAAGGCCAGGTGCAGCGGCGTCTGGGCGTGATGCACGGCCGTCTTGTCGGCCGTGCCGCTGGCGTAGCCGGCTTCATCCACGAGGACGACGCTTTCCACGTATTCCTGCCTGAGGGGTGATCGGGGAACAGGGCAGGGGTGAACACTACCTGATAAGGCCAGGCACCCGGCCCGGCCGAGCAGGCTGGCTAGTGCGACTCGCGCGGCACCTCATGCCCGCTGGCGCCGACGAGGAAGTCCATGTCAACACCGGTGTCCGCCTGCAGCACATGGTCGGTGTACAGGCGGGTCCAGCCCCGGCTGGCCGGCGGGGCGGGTGGCTGCCACCCGGCGCGGCGCCGGGCCAGCTCGTCGTCGGCGACCTCTAGCGTCAGCGTCCGGCCCGGGACGTCCAAGGTGATCCAGTCAGCGGTGCGGACCAGGGCCAGCGGGCCGCCCGCCGCGGCCTCCGGGGCCACGTGCAGGACGACCGTGCCGTAAGCGGTGCCCGACATCCGGCCGTCGCAGATCCGCACCATGTCGCGGACACCGCGCAGCAGCAGCTTCTTCGGCAGCGCCACGTTGGAGACCTCCGGCATGCCGGGGTAGCCGCGCGGGCCGCAGTACCGGATGACGAGCACGGTGTCCTCGTCCACATCGAGCTCGGGATCGTTCGACACGGCGTAGTAGTCCGTCGGCGAGTCGAAGACCAGCGCCCGGCCCCGGTGCTTGAGCAGGTGCGGAGACGCAGCGGACTGCTTGATCACCGCGCCGTCCGGGGCGAGGTTGCCGCGCAGCACCGCGGTGCCGGTCCCGGCCGGCTGGAACGGGTCGGCTACCGTCTGGATGACCTCGCGGTTCCAGCACGGCGCGTCCGCCGCGTTCACGCCGATCCCGGCGGCGGTCACCGTCATCGCGCCGGAGTTCAGCAGGCCGGCCTCGTCGAGCTCGCGGATCACCGCGGGCAGGCCGCCGGCGTAGCAGAAGTCCTCCATCAGGTACTTGCCGCTCGGCTGCAGGTTCACCAGGGTCGGCACGTCCCGGGCCAGCATGTCGAAGTCGTCGAGCGTCAGCGGCACGCCGAGTCGCCCGGCGATGGCGAGCAGGTGGATCACCGCGTTCGTCGACCCGCCGATCGCCGCGTTGACCCGGATCGCGTTCTCGAACGCCGCCCTGGTCATGATGGCCGAAGGCCGCAGGTCCTGCCGGACCAGATCGACTACCACCTGGCCGGCCCGCTGCGCGGTCTCGTACCGGCGGGCGTCCACGGCGGGCCAGGTCGCCGAGTAAGGCAGCTGCATGCCGAGCGCCTCGGCCATCGAGGCCATCGTGGACGCGGTCCCCATCGTCATGCAGTGCCCGTTGGACCTGGCCATGCAGCCTTCAGCGAACGCGCATTCCTCCTGGGTCATCCGCCCGGCCACCAGGTCTTCCTCGAACCGCCACACCGCCGTGCCCGAGCCGACGTCGGTGCCCTGGTACTTGCCGTTGAGCATGGGCCCGCCGGTGACCATCAGCGCCGGCAGGTCCACGCTGGCCGCGGCCATCAGCAGCCCGGGCGTGGTCTTATCGCACCCGGACAGCAGGACCACGCCGTCCAGCGGGTTGGCCCGCATCAGCTCTTCGGCCTCCATCGCCAGCAGGTTCCGGTACAGCATGGCCGTGGGCCGCAGCAGCGTCTCGCCGAGCGCCATGGCCGGGAACTCCAGGGGGAACCCGCCCGCCTGCCAGACCCCGCGCTTGACCGACTCGGCTACCCGGTGCAGGTGGACGTTGCACGGCGCCAGCTCCGACCAGGTGGTCGCGATGCCGATCACCGGCCGGCCGTCGAAGACCTCGGACGTGAAACCCTGGCTGCGCATCCAGGACCGGTGGCCCATTCCGGTCCGGCCGGTCGCGCCGAACCATTCCCTGCTGCGGAGTCCGCTGTTTGTTGTCATATAGCAATAGTTAACATCCGGGCTGGTCCCGGAAGAAGGGGCCCGGACCAGGCGCGGTCGGCGGACGCCGGGGCACGCAGTACGGCCCGTTCGGGATAATCGGTGTTCTGGCTGTTAGGGTCACGAACGTGAGCCGTGTTCATGACATGGGCGGTCAGACCGGATTCGGGCCGGTGCCGGTCGGGGAGGACGACGCCCCCCCGTTCGCCGCCGACTGGGAGGCGCGGGTGTACGCGCTGGCCATGATGCTGCGACGGCGCGGAGTGTTCAACAGTGACGAACTGCGGGACGCGATCGAGCGGCTGCCGCCAGAGCAGTACCTGGCCGCGTCGTACTACGAACGCTGGCTCGGGGCGATCGAGATGCTCGTCACCGAGATGGGCCCGGAGATGGGCCCGCAGATGGGCACAGCACCGTGAGTTACACCCTGGGCAGCCAGGTCCGGGTACGGACCGGGGATCCGGACCATCACACCCGGGTGCCGCGGTACGTACGCGGGCACACCGGGGTGATCATCGCGGCCCTCGGCGAGTGGCCGGTGCCCGACGACAGCGCCCGCGGCATCGACCCGCCGCGGGTCGAGACCTGTTACGCGGTCCGCTTTTCCGCCGCCGACCTGTGGGGGAGCGGTGACCACACCGTGACCGTCGACCTATGGGAGTCCTACCTTGACCGGCCATGATGACCTGCCGGCCGCCGCGCGGGCGCGCCAGTTGGAGGAGCGGCTGATCGCGGCCGGGCTGACCAGCGACGACGAGATCGACGAGTACCTGACCCGGCTGCAGGTGAAGGCCTCGCCGGTGAACGGCGCCCGGATGGTCGCCCGCGCCTGGACCGACCCGCGGTACCGTGACCTGCTGCTGTCCGATGGCGACGCCGCCGCGGCGGAGCTGGGCTTCGACGGGCTGACCTACGCGCTGCGGGTCGTCGCGAACACCGAGACCACGCACAACGTCATCGTCTGCACGCTGTGCTCCTGCTACCCGGTATCGCTGCTCGGGCCGTCGCCAGGCTGGTACAAGAGCTTCGCCTACCGGTCGCGGACTGTGCGGGAGCCGCGTGCGGTGCTCGCGGAGTTCGGCCTGACGCTGCCCGATGATGTCGAGATCTCAGTCTGGGACTCGACCTCGGAGGCCCGCTACATGGTGCTGCCGGCCCGGCCGGCCGGGAGCGGCGGCCTGGCCGCCGACGAACTCGCCGCCTTGGTCACCAGGAACGGGCTGATCGGGACCGCCCTGCTTTAACCGCGGCCGCCAGGGCCACGGCCGACCGGGCCAGGACGTCCGGCGCCTGGGTGAAGGCCAGGCGCAGGTACCCGGTCGCCTGGCTGGTGTCCCTTTCGCTCCCGTTCGCTCCGCCGGCGCTGGCACTCAGCAGCCGGCCGGGGACCACCGCCACCCCGTGCCTGAGCGCGGCCTGGACGAACGCCCCGCTGTCGGCCTGGCTGGGACCTGCGGGGGCGCCGGGGCCTCCGGGCCGGGGGAGGCGCACCCACAGGGTGAGCCCGCCGTCCGGTTCGGGCCAGGTCCACTCGGGCAGGGCGGCCCGCAGCGCCTCGGTCAGCGCGTCGTATCTGGCCCGCAGCCACTCACCGCGCCACTTGACGATGTCGTCGTGCTTGCCGTTCAGCAGCGCGGCCGTGATCGCCTGCGGGAAGGCAGCGCTGCCCAGGTCGGCGGCTGCCTTGGCCGCGGCCACGCGGGCGATCAGGCCTGGGCTCGCGCTGATCCAGCCGGTCCGCAGGCCACCCCAGTACAACTTGGACAGCGAGCCGACGCTGACCAGGTTCGCCTGCCTGGGACCCAACGCGGCCAGCGGGGGTGGTGGCGGGTTGTCGCCGAGGGGCAGTTCGGTGAGCGTCATGTCGTCGACGAACAGCGTGTCCGGATGAGCGGCGGCGAGCCGGATCACGCGGCGGCGGTGCCCGGCGGGCATGACCAGGCCGGTCGGGTTGTGATGGGTGGGAATCAGGTAGACCATCGCCGGGCGGTGCGTACGGACCACGTGCTCCAGCCGCTCCGGGTCCAGGCCAGCACCGGCCGGCATCCCGATCACCCGGGCGCCGGCCCGGTACAGCGCGTCGAGCATGCCAGGGAAGGTGGGATCCTCGACGGCGACCGGCTGGCCAGGGAGCACCTCGCACCGGATGAGCAGGTCGAGGGCCTGCTGGCCGCCGGTCGTGACGATCACCTGCGCGGGGTCGGCCGGCAGCCCGAGGCGGCCCGTCAGATGGCTGGCGATGGCGGCACGCAGCGCGGGCAGCCCGTGCGGGAAGTACCCGCTGGTGCTCGTTGCCGCCTGCCGTCCGGACCGGTCCAGGATGCAGGCCGGGTCGGCCAGCGCCGCCGCCACCTGCGGCGCGCAGTCCACCACGGCCAGGCTCAGGTCCGCGTCGAGCGCGGAGGTCTCGAGCAGGCCCGAGAAGAAGCCATTGGCCCGGTGCACCGCGGCCGGTGTCGTACGGTGCGGGACGATGCGGGTGCCGGCCCCCTGGCGGCTTTCCGCCATTCCCTCGTCGCGCAGGAGCTGGTAGGCGGCGGCCACGGTGTTCCTGCTCACCGACAGGACGGTGGCCAGGTCACGTTCGGGGGGCAGGCGCAGGCCCGCGGGCAGTTCGCCGGTGTCGGCCAGCCGAGCGATCCGGGCGGCAAGCAGGCGGTACAGCGGGCCGTCCGCAGTCGGCCAGCGGCCGAGCAGGTCCGTCAGGGCGATCGCGCCTATGCCTCCGGAACCAGCCTTGATGGACCGAATTGGCTCTGGCATGACAGTGCCAATCATGGCAGCGTTGGTCCCCTGAGGCAACTGCGTGGTTCGCGAGGGCCCTACCCGGCTGGCCGCGTCAGCGACGGGCCAGCTGCAGCTGGCCCGCCAGCGCGCGCAGCGCGGATTAATAGCGTTGTCGGGGCGGCGGCTCGCCGCTATTGTCCTGGCGTGAGCTCATGGGGGCATGTCGAGGTGGCGCATGTCAGCCATGTCCTGCCGGACGGGCGGACACTGCTCGACGACGTGAGCTTCCGCATCGGCGAGGGGATCACCGCCGCCCTGGTCGGGCCGAACGGCGCCGGCAAGACCACGCTGCTCCGGCTGGTGGCCGGGGATCTCCAGCCGCAGTCGGGCGCGGTCACCGCCACCGGCGGCCTCGGCGTCATGCGCCAGTTCATCGGCACGAACCGTAGCTCCCAAGAAGCACCAATGGTCCGTGACCTGCTGCTTTCTGTCTCGCCGCCGCGAGTGCGGGAAGCCGCGGCCCGGCTGGACGCCACCGAGCTGGCGATGATGGAGCGCGACGACGAGCGCGCCCAGCTCCGCTACGCGACGGCGCTGACCGAATGGGGTGAGGCCGGGGGCTACGAGGCCGAGGTGCACTGGGACGCCTGCAGCGTGGCCGCGTTCGGCGTCCCGTACGACCAGTGCCGGTGGCGTGACGTGAGCACGCTGTCCGGCGGCGAGCAGAAACGGCTGGTGCTCGAGTCACTGCTGCGCGGCACCGACGGCGTGCTGCTGCTCGACGAGCCGGACAACTACCTGGACGTGCCGGGCAAGCGCTGGCTGGAACAGCAGCTAGCCGCCACGCCCAAAACCGTGCTGCTGGTCAGCCACGACCGGGAACTGCTGGCCGCGTGCGCGCAGCGCATCGTGACCGTCGAGGACCGGCACGTCTGGGTGCACGGCGGTGGCTTCTCCGGCTACGCCCAGGCGCGCGCCGACCGGATCAGCCGGCTCGAGGAACTGCGCCGCCGCTGGGACGAGGAGCACGAGAAGCTGAAGGAACTGGTCCGCACCTACCGGCAGAAGGCCTCCTACAACTCTGACATGGCCTCCCGGCTGCAGGCCGCGGTGACGAGGCTGCGCAGGTTCGAAGAAGAAGGACCGCCGACCGAAGCGCCGCGGGAGCAGAACGTGACAATGCGGCTGCGCGGCGGGCGTACCGGCAAGCGGGCCGTCATCTGCGAGAACCTGGTGCTGACCGGTAACACCAGCTCGTTCGGTACAGAGATCTGGTTTGACGACCGGGTAGCGATCCTCGGCGCCAACGGGTCCGGGAAGTCGACTTTCCTGCGTCTGCTCGCGGGGGAGCAGGTGCCGCACGAGGGGCAGTGGCGGCTGGGCGCGCGGGTGGTGCCCGGCTTTTTCGCGCAGACCCACGCCCGGCCGGACCTGGCCGGACGGGCCCCGGTCGAGATCCTGATGACCGAGCACGCGCTGCTGATCAACGAGGCGATGTCCGCGCTCGCCCGGTACGAGCTGCAATCGTGCGCCCGGCAGCCGTTCGGCACCCTGTCCGGCGGGCAGCAGGCCCGGCTGCAGATCCTGCTGCTCGAGCTGGCCGGTTCCACGCTGCTGCTGCTCGACGAGCCGACCGACAACCTCGACCTGCCGAGCGCCGAGGCGCTGCAGCAGGGCCTGGAGTCCTACCAGGGCACGGTCCTCGCGGTCACCCACGACCGCTGGTTCGCCCGGTCGTTCGAGCGGTTCCTGATCTTCACGCCAGACGGCAACGTCCGCGAGGCCACCGAGCCAACCTGGGACTAGCGCCCAGGCCGGCCTGGCAGGTGCGTAACTCGGCGGCGATGGCGGCGAGCACGTCCAGCCTGGCCGCCCGCCGGGCGGGCCAGCTAGCGGCCACCAGGCCGAGCAGGCCGGCGAGCACGAGGAAGATCACCAGACTGGACGCCGGCACAACGGTGTCGGTGATGCCCTGCTGTTTCAGCGACGACACCAGGGCGATGCCCATTCCGGTGCCGATGATGATCCCGATGATGGCGCCGAAGATCGCCAGAATGACTGCTTCGGACCGGATCATCGTCCGGACCTGGCGCCGTTTCATGCCGACCGCCCGGAGCAGGCCGATCTCGCGGGTGCGCTCGAATACCGAGAGCATGAGGGTGTTCACGATCCCGATAAGCGCGATGAGTACGGCCAGGGCGAGCAGGGCGTAGACCAGGCCGAGAATCTGGTTGACGTTGGCCGTCTGGGCTTGCTCGAACTGGGCCCTGGTCTGGACCTGCAGGTTCGGATAGGGGGCCAGGGCATGCGTGACGGCCGTATCCACGGCGCCGCTGCCATTGGTACGCAGCAGGAGGGCACCCAAAGACGGGTTGCTGAAATGGGACAGGAAGAAGGGGGCACCGACCAGGTAGCTGCCGATCAGGGCGTTCGCCTCGTATATGCCGCCGACACGCAGCGCGGAAGAACCGGTCTCGGCGAACTTCACCGGGACCGTGTCGCCGACTGACAGGTGCTTCGATTTCGCGGTCGTGGAGTCGATGAGCAGTTCGCCTTGCGCGAGGGCGGCCGGGCTGCCCGCCGTCATGCGCAGGATGAGCGTGTCGGCCAGGTGCTGTGTCGACACCGCGGTGAGCGTGGCCAGCGAATTCTGCACCTCGAACTGTGACCGGTAGACGGTGGTCGTCGTGGTGACGCCCGGCACGGCCGATGCCGTGGCCGGCACCGACTGGCTGAGTTGTCCCGATCCGCTGGCCGTGCTCACGATGAGATCGGCGCTGATCGCCTGATCCACGCTGCTCGTGGCGGACCTGGACACCGAGGCGCCGAACACCGACATCGCGGCGACCAGGGCGAGACCGACCATGAGCGCCGAGGCGGTCTGCGCGGTGCGCCGGGGACTGCGCATGGAGTTCTCCCGCCCGAGCTTGCCAGGTTCCCCGAGCACCCGGGCCAGCGGCCGGCCGATCACGCTCGACAGCGGGCGCGCGACCGCCGGGGCCAGCATGGCGACACCGACGAAGATGCCGACCGCGCCCACGCCCACGAGCAGGATGGCGGGCTTGGCCAGCCCGATGGCCAGCATGACCGCGCCGCCCAGGGCCAGGGCCGTGCCCCAGGCGAACCGGCGCCGGGACGAGGCATCGCCGCCGGACTGGCGGTCGTCGAGCGCGGCGACCGGGGGGATGCGCACGGCATTGCGGGCCGGGCCGACCGCGGCCACCACCGTCACGCCGACGCCGACGGCGAGCCCGACCAAGACGGTACGCGGCTCGAACACCAGCGATCCCGTTGGCAGCGTAATCCCGAACCCGCGCAGGAGCGCTTCTAGCCCCAACGCGGCCAGCACGCCGAGGCCGAGGCCGATCGCCGAAGAGACGAGTCCCACGATGGCCGCCTCGGCGAGCACCGAACGGAATACCTGGCGGCGGCTCGCCCCGACGATCCGCAGCAGAGCCAGCTCTCGCGTCCGCTGGCCGACGATGATCGAGAAGGTGTTGAAGATGGTGAACCCGCCGACGAACAGGGAGATGAACGCGAAGATGAGAAGGGCCGTGGAGAAGAACGAAAGCGCCTGGCTGACCGAGCTCGTTTGCTCGTTCACCACGGTCTGCCCGGTGACCACCTCGACCCCGGGCGGAAGGGCCCTGGCGATGTCCCGCTGGACCGCGGGCTTGCTGGCACCCGGGGCTGCCACCACGTTGATGTTATCCAGGTGCCCCACCTCCTGAAGGACGGCCTGCGCGGTCGGGAGCGTGAACGCGGCCAGGGTCGCTCCGGCGAGGTTGTTCGCCGACCCGAACTGGGCAATGCCGGTAATGGTGAACGTCCGGGGAGGCCCGGCGAACAGGATGCGGACCCGCTGCCCCACGGTGAAGTCGTACTTCTGGGCCGTCCCGGCGTCCATCACCACGCCATCGGAGGTCACCGGCGGGCCGCCCGCGATGATGTGCAGATCGGAGATCTGCTGATCCGGATCGAAGCTGACGCCGAGGGTCGGCGCGCCACCGGTCTGGATCGCCTTGCCGCCCTGGGTCACGAACTGGGCGTAGCCCCCGACTTCGCCCTGGGCGGCCTGGACACCGGGCACGCGGCGGACCGTGGCCAGCAGCGACTCGGGCAGCTCATTGCGCGTCGCGTTCGCGCCGCTGCCCAGCTGCGCGACCCCGCGGACCTGGAAGTCAATTTTCTGGTAGATGTTGCCGAACAGCACCGTGAATGTGTTGTTCAAAGTGTCGGTGAGGACGAATGTCCCGGAGATGAAGGTGACCCCGAGCACGATCGCCAGCGCGGTGAGCGCCAGCCGGAGCTTGTGAGCGAGCAGGCCCTTGATGGTCACGTTTCTCATGTCAGGCGCCCAGGGTCCGCATCTTCTCCAGGACCGAATCGGCGGTCGGCTGTTCGAGCTCGCCCACCACAGTCCCGTCGGCCAGGAAGATGACCCGGTCCGCGTACGCGGCCCCCCGCGGGTCATGCGTCACCATGACGATCGACTGGCCAAGCTCGGTCACCGACTGCCGGAGAAACGCGAGCAGGTCCGCGGAGGCGTTGGAGTCCAGGTTGCCCGTGGGCTCGTCGGCGAAGACGAGGTCCGGCTTGTTGATCAGCGCCCGGGCGCACGCGACACGCTGCTGCTGACCGCCCGACAGCTCACTGGGACGGTGCGTCAGCCGGTCGCCGATACCCAGCTGTTCCACCAGGTAATCGAGCCACTCCCGGTTGACCCTGGCGCCCGCCAGGGCGGCAGGCAGGGTGATGTTCTCGGCCGCGGTCAGCGTAGGGATGAGGTTGAAGGACTGGAATACGAACCCGATCCGGTCGCGTCGCAGCTGGGTGAGCCCGGCGTCATCGAGGCTCCCGATGTCCTCCTCGCCCACGAACGTCTGCCCCGACGTCGGCCGGTCCAGCCCCGCCATGCAATGCATGAGCGTCGACTTCCCTGAGCCCGACGGGCCCATGACGGCCGTGAACCGGCCGCGCTCGAAGGTCACATTGATACCGGCCAGGGCATGCACCGCAGCCTGCCCAGCTCCGTACGTCTTGCGCAGATCTACCGAATGCGCGGCCGGCGCGGTCTGCGTGCCGTTGGCCGATTCCGCATCTTTGAGCGTCATATTTCCTCGCCATCCTGACGGGACCCCCGAAGCCTGACCGGACCCTTGAAGCATGGCCCGGATCCGCAGCGCGAACATCAACCCGTGGGGTTGATTTTGCGTGTTGCCGGTATGAGCCGCAACGGAATAGTTCGTACCCAAATCCACCCGCGGAGGCGACGGGAGGACGCCCGCGGCGAGCCGACTGAGGTCAGCCGATATGGTGACGGTGGGTTGAGATCGGCGGACCTGGCTGGTCCCGCGTAGTACTCAGCCGCCGGCTCTGGTGCCGCAGCCGGAGCAGAAGTGGGCGCCGGCCGGCAGTTCGGTGCCGCACTCGGTGCAGTGCTGGACGGCGGGCGCGAGCTGCTGGCCGCAGCCCATGCAGAACCGCGCGCCGGCCGGGTTGGGCGCCTGGCAGGACGCGCACACCGGCCCGGCCTGAGGCGGAGCCGGAGCCGCCTGCTGCTGAGCCGCCTGCTGCTGAGCCGCCTGCTGCTGGGGTGGCTGCTGCTGGGGCGGGGCGCCCTGGCCGTAGGGTGCGTCCTGCGGCTGGCCGCCGTACGCAGGCGCGCCGCCCCCCGGGCCGCCAGGACCGTACGGCGGCATGCCCTGCTGAGCCGCGGCCTGCTGTGCGGCCGCCTGCTGGGCCTGCTGGGCCGCCGCTTGCTGCGCCCCGAAGGCGCTGGCCAGCCCGAACCCGGCCCCGAGGAACGCCCCGTCGACCCCGGCGCCGCCCTTGGCCATGCCCTGGCCCGCGCCGAGCGCCATCTCGCCCTGGGCGTAGTTCTGGAAGCCGCCGGCCAGCTGGGAGTAGCTCGTGTCCTTGGCTAGCTGCTTGAGCTGCTGCTCGTCTTCGGGGGAGAGGTTGACGTCGAAGTTGCCCATCCGGGTCAGCTGCACGCCGTAGGCGACAAGCTGGCCGTTGGCCGCCTCGATGGTGGCCTGCTCGATCTCCGCCGAGTACGCCATCAGGCCCAGGATCGGCCACCCGTTGCGGATGATCTGCGTGGTGACGTGGGTCCGCAGCACCTTCAGCAGCTGGTCGCTCACCCAGCCGGCGATCCGCTCGTTGTCCGTGACGTCCACCGTGGAGGTCAGGTTGGTCACCAGGCGCACCGGGTCGGCCACGTGCAGCGCGTAATCACCGAACACGCGCAGCGTCACCACTAGCCCGGTCCGCGGGTCCTGGACGTCGTCGACCCGGCCGCCGAACTTGAAGCCGGTGTACTCGCGGGTGCCCACGAAGTACAGCTCGGCCCGGTAGGCGTTCCCGCCGCTGACATGATCGATGATCGCGCCGAGCCCAGGCAGCTCGTTGGCGTCGATCTGGTGTCGGCCGGGGCCGAGGGTCTGCACGACCTGGCCGGTGTTGACGAACATCGCCATCTCGTCCGCGTTGACGATCGCACGCGTGTAGCGACGGATGGTGATGTCCGGCCATTTGAAGACGATCTGACCTTTGCGGTCGTCAGGTACGGCGATGAATTCCCGCCCGAGCAGTGCCATGCAGGCAACCATACCGGTTCTCTCGATTGCGGCATAAGGCGTTGTCAGAGGTCCTTTCCTGCTATCTTCCGAGCGTGGAAATGATTCAGTGCGGGTGGTGCCACGCCCAGAACCAGCCAGGCACCACGAGCTGCCAGATGTGCGGCGCCCCTCTCGACGAGAGGGACAAGGTCAGTGACTCCGGCTGGCGCGAGGCGCCCCGGCTGCGCGACATGACGGAGTTCCGGTTCTCCGGTAGCACCTGCCAGGTCGAGGGCGAGCTCGTTCCGGTCGCCGAGATCAACCTTCATCCGCAGGATGGCCTCTATTTCGAGCATCACGTGCTGCTGTGGAAGGACGAGTCGGTCCCGCTCTCCTCCATGAACACCGGCGGCGGGATGAAACGCACGGTCGGCGGCATGCCGCACATCGTGACCGTGGCCAACGGACCGGGCCGCATCGCGTTCTCCCGCAACTCACCGGGTGAGCTTGTCGTGCTGCCGCTGCACCCGGGCATGGAGCTCGACGTCCGCGAGCACGCGTTCCTGGTGGCCTCGCACAGCGTCCAGTACTCCTTCATACGGATCAAGGGACTGGTCAACCTGCTGCACGGCGGCAACGGCATGTACATAGACCGCTTCGTCACGACCGGCTACCCGGGCATGCTGCTGCTGCACGGGAACGGGGACGTGCTCGAGCGGACGCTGCGGCCGGGCGAGAAGATCCTGGTCGAGCCCGGCGGGCTCTTGTACAAGGACTCCACGGTGCAGATGCAGGCGGCGCAGATGCCGCTGAAGACCGGGATGCTGCGACACGGCATGTACCTCGCCGAGATGACCGGGCCCGGCCGGGTCGGCATCCAGTCGATGTACGTCCACCACCACGCGGACTGAGCCCAAGAGAAACCATGAACACCTACATCTGCCGGTACTGCCGACAGCCGAGCGACCCGAACTCGCCCACCTGCCCGATGTGCGGCGCGCCGGTCGACATCAGGTCCTCGGTCAGCGACTCCGGCTGGGTCGAGCAGCCGCCGATCAAGGACATGGCGCGGCTCCAGTTCGGCCAGTCCCACGTCCAGATAGCGGGCACCCGCGTCCCGGTCACGGAGTTCAACCTCGCGCCCGACGACTGGGTCTACTTCTCTCACCACGTGCTGCTGTGGGCCGAGCCGCAGACCAGGCTGACCAACATGCCGATGCGCGGCGGGTGGAACCGCAAGATGGCCGGGCTGCCGCTGGTCATGGTGGAGGCCCGCGGCCCCGGGCACGTCGCGCTGTCCGACAACCACGCCGGCGAGGTCGTGGCCCTGCCGCTGCAGCACGGCCAGCAGATCTGGGTCCGTGAGCACCGCTTCCTGTGCGCCACGGGCAACATCAAGTACGACTGGTACCCGTCGGACATCTGGTACGAGACCGGCCAGGACTCCGATGACCGCGAGATGCACTACCCGATGGGGCAGTACGGCGACGTGTTCGGCGCGCAGGGGGCACCCGGCCTGCTGCTGCTGCACGCGCCGGGCAACGTCTTCATCCGCGACCTGCAGCACGGTCAGAGCCTGCTGATCCAGCCCAGTTCCCTGCTGTACCGGGACGTGTCGGTGCGGACGGCGCTGCACCTGGAGTACCCGCGGAACATGGGCTTCGCGTTCTGGCACAGCCGGTGGAGCTACCGCAGCATCTGGGTCAGGCTGTTCGGTCCGGGCCGGGTCGCGGTGCAGTCGGTCTACACGCCGCCGGAGGACACCGAGATCATCGTCAACCACTCCTACGCCACGACGCACCACTGGTGACGCCCGAACGGGGCCAGCACAGGAGCGTCAGGGCGTCAGCGAGGGACGGGAGTTGAGCGCGGCCACGTCGGGCAGCGTGGTCGCCTGGTAGGCCTGGTCGAAGGTGGCCAGCTCGGCCGCGCTCAGCACGTCCTCGATCCGGTCGAAGCCGTCCGGCGCCCGCGTGCTCACCATCTGCAGCAGGCGGTCGGCCGGCATGTCACGGCAGGCCAGCACGATCGCGTTCACGCCTCCCAGGCGGGCCGCCTCGTACCCGGCCAGGCCCTCGGCCGGAGTTGCCGCGCGGGCCAGCGACCAGGCGAGCACCCGCGCGTCCACCACGGCCTGCGAGCCGCCGTTGGCCCCGATCGGGTACATGGGATGGGCCGCGTCGCCGAGCAGCGTGACGCGGCCCGTCCCCCAGGAGGGCAGCGGATCGCGGTCCACCATCGGGTACTCCAGGATCCGCGGCGCCCCGGTGATCAGCGCGGGCACGTCCAGCCAGCCGAACTTCCAGTCCGCGAACCACGGCAGCACGTCCTCGACGCGCCCGGTCCGGTCCCAGTCGGCGCCATCCAGGTGGCTGGCGGGCAGCATGACCTCGGCCACCCAGTTGATCAGCGCCCGGCCCCGCCGTTCGGCCTGCCGCGAGATCGGGTAGGCGACGAACTTCAGCGCCGCGTTGGCGCCCGCGACCGCGACCGTGCGCCCGGTCAGGAACGGCGCGCCCTCCACCACCCCGCGCCACATCATGATGCCGCCCCAGCGTGGCGGCGGCTCGCCCGGATGCAGCTGGGCCCGGACGCCGGAGTACAGCCCGTCGGCGCCGACGAGCACGTCGGCCCGCAGCACCGAGGTAACCCCGCTGGACCGGTCGCGGACCCGCACCGCCACCTGCGAAGCGGACTCAGAGAAACCGGTAAAAGCGGTGCCGGCGCGCACGGCGTCCGGGCCGAGCCGGGCCCGGACCGCGGCGAGCAGGATCATCTGCAGCTCGCCGCGGTGAATCGAGTACTGCGGCCAGCGGTAGCCGATGTTCCGGCCGCTGGCGAAGCCCCAGATCCGGTTGCCGTGCCGGTCGAAGTGCGCCATCTCCGCGGTGGGGATGCCGGTCGCCTCGAGCGCGTCGCCGAGGCCGAGCTCGGTCAGCTCGCGGACCGCGTGCGGCATCAGGTTGATGCCCACGCCGAGCGGCCGCAGCGAGGCCGCCGAGTCGATCACCGTGGCGTCAATGCCGGCCGCGTGCAGGGATAGCGCCACGGAGAGCCCGCCGATCCCCGCTCCGGCGACGACCACCCGCATGAACACGCACCCCGATAGCGACACAAACCACTAAAGACCCCAGATGAGAATAAACCGCCAGCCGTGCGGGGGGAAACCCCACCTCCAAGAGGGGTGTTGGCCGCGTTCTCCGCGGGATGCCTGATCCGTAGCGTGAACACCACACGCAGCCGCGCGTGCCCGCCTGACGGGGGCCGGGCACGCCAGATCAACTGGAGGGTTTCTCATGATCGAGGCACGCGGCCTGGTCAAGCGCTACGGCTCCACGACCGCCGTGGACAACCTCAGCTTCGACGTCCGCCCGGGCACGGTGACGGGGTTCCTCGGCCCGAACGGCGCGGGTAAGTCCACCACGATGCGGATGATGCTCGGCCTGGACCGGCCGGACGCCGGAACGGTGCGGATCAACGGAAAGAACTACCGCGACCTGCGCAGCCCGCTGCGCGAGGTCGGCGCGCTGCTCGAGGCAAAGGCGTTCCACCCGGGACGCACCGCCCGCTCGCACCTGACCGCGCTGGCCGCCAGCAACGGCATCCCGCGGCGCCGGGTCAACGACGTGCTCGAGATCACAGGTATGGCTCAGCTCGAAACACGGAGGCAAGCCGACCGGCGCGCGGGCAAGTTCTCCCTGGGCATGGCCCAGCGGCTGGGCATCGCCGCCGCGCTGCTCGGCGACCCGGCGGTGCTGCTGCTCGACGAGCCGGTCAACGGCCTGGACCCCGAAGGCATCCGGTGGATCCGTAACCTGCTGAAGAACCTGGCCGCGCACGGCCGTACCGTGCTGGTCTCCAGCCACCTGATCAGCGAGGTCGCGCAGACCGCCGATCAGCTCGTCGTCATCGGCCAGGGCCGGCTGCTCGCGCAGACCACAGTGGCCGAACTATCTGCCCGCAGCAGCTCCCTCGAAGAGGCGTTCTTCCAGCTCACCGAGGGCAGCACCGAGTATTCCGCCAGCAACATCGCTTATCGGGGGAGCCTGTCATGACCACGGCCACACTGACCCGCGGCGCGACTCGGACCGCAGGCGGCTACGGATTCCGTTCCGTGGCCCGGATGGAGTGGCTCAAGCTGCGCAGCGTCCGCTCGACCGCCTGGGTCCTGCTCGTCTTCGCGGCCGGCATGATCGGCCTGGCCATCCTGGTCATGGCCCATCAGCACTGGGCCACGATGTCTCCCGCGGACCAGGCGTCCTTTGACCCGACTAACAACAGCTTCGCCGGGCTGGCGCTCGGCCAGCTTGCCCTGGGGGTCCTCGGCGTGCTCGCGATCACCACGGAGTTTTCCTCCGGGATGATCCGCGCCACGCTCGCCGCGGTGCCCCGCCGCCCGCTGCTGCTCGCGGCCAAGGCGGCCGTCCTCGGCGCGGTCACGCTGGTGGCCGGGGAGGTCCTCGCGTTCGCCGCCTTCGCGGTGGGTGAGGCGGTGCTGAGGTCGCCGGCCCCGCACGCCACGCTCGGCCAGCCGGGCGTGCTGCGCGCGGTGCTGATGGCCGGCGCGTACCCGGGCCTGATCGCGCTCATCGGCCTCGGGCTCGGCGCCGTCATCCGGCACACGGCGGGCG
The DNA here is from genome assembly GCA_052144275.1 of Streptosporangiaceae bacterium. Classification (GTDB taxonomy): domain Bacteria; phylum Actinomycetota; class Actinomycetes; order Streptosporangiales; family Streptosporangiaceae; genus Palsa-504. The sequence continues at coordinate 4,049 of JBKQQQ010000466.1, read as the reverse complement.
CGATCTGCGCCGTGGTCGGGATCTTGTTCGTGCTCCCGCTCATCCTCGTGCCGCTGGGCACCTCGATCCAGAATTCGGTCGGTCAGTTCATGCCCATGCTGATCGCGGAGAACTCGCTGACCGCGGTCAAGCCGCAGTCGCACGCCCTGTCGCCCGGCCTGGGGTTCGGCATGCTCTGTCTTTACGCCGCAGCCGCCCTGGCCGTAGGCAGCTGGGCACTGGCCCGCCGCGACGCATAGCGGGGACAATAAGGCCCATGGAAGAGGAGCTCCGGCGGGTGGCGGGCATCGTCCTGCGTGCCCCGCTCACCCGCCGGACCGGCCGTGAGCTGCTGTACTGCGGCATCGGCGGGCTGGCGGGAGTGGCCGGGTTCTGGATCACCGTGATCCTGCTGACGGCCGGCTTCACCGTCTCGGCGTCCATCATCGGCACCGTCATCGGCCTGCTGCTGGTCACCGTCTCGCTGCGGGTCTCCCGGCGGCTCGGGTCGCTCCACCGCCGCCTGATCAAGTGGCTCCTCGGCCATCAGGTCGAGGCGCCGCCGCGGTTCCAGCCGGGCAGCGGCGTCCTCGGCCGCCTGGACCGGCGGCTGCGGGACCGGGCCGCCTGGCGGGGCGTCTGGTACAGCCTGATCAAGCTGCCGGTCGCCGCCGTGCAGCTCTACACGGTCGTGCTCACGGTCTTCGGGCTGGTCGACCTGAGCTATCCGGTGGACTGGATCCTGTTCCGCCACCACTCGGGAGGCAATCTTTCTCCGCTGGTGGCCGTGGTGCCGGTGCCGTTCGGCGGACAACTGGAGGTTCACAGCTTTCTAGGCACCTACCCGGCGGCCATCGCCGGCGCGGCCTGCGTGGTGGCCGGGGCCTGGCTGGCCCGCGCGATCAACGCGGGGGATCGCGCGCTCGTCCGCAGCCTGCTGGGGCCGAGCAGCATGGCCGAGCGGGTCAGCGAGCTCGAGCGGACCAGGACGCTGGCGGTAGAGGACTCGGCCGCGGCGCTGCGCCGGGTCGAGCGGGACCTGCACGACGGCGCACAGATGCGGCTGGCGGCACTGGCCATGAACCTGGGCATGGCCCGGGAGAAGCTGGACGGTGACGACGGCGCTACCGTCAGGGAACTCATCGACGCCGCGCACCGCAACGCGGTGGACGCCCTGGCCGACCTGCGTGACCTGGCCCGTGGCATCCACCCGCCGGTGCTCGACAGCGGCCTGGCCAGCGCGCTGGCCTCGCTGGCCACCAGCAGCGCGATCCCGGCGTCGGTCACCGCCGACATCGGTATGCGCCCGGCACCGGCGATCGAGACCATCGCCTACTTCTGCGCGGCCGAGCTGATCGCCAACGCGACCAAGCATAGTTACGCCAATCAGATCAAAATCAAAATTTATACCGAACGGACCGGGGTGCTACGCCTTGAAGTCAGCGACGACGGCATCGGCGGCGCGGACGCGGCGCGGGGAAGCGGGCTCGCCGGACTGGCGCAGCGCGTATCCACGGTGGACGGGCGGACCGACGTGGTCAGCCCGGCGGGCGGTCCGACCACGGTGACCGTCGAGCTGCCCCTGCGCGCCTGAAAGACACTGCGAGCCTGAGAGGACATTGATGCGGGTCGTGATCGCCGAGGATGCCGCGCTGCTGCGGGAGGGGTTGACCCGGCTGCTCGAGGACCGCGGGCACGCGATCTGCGCGGCGGTGTCCGACGGCGACGCGCTGCTGGCCGCGGTGGCCGAACACCATCCGGACGTGGCCGTGGTGGACATCCGGATGCCGCCGACCCACACCGACGAGGGCCTGCGCGCCGCGCTGCAGTTGCGGGAGAAGCATCCCGGTACCGGTGTGCTGATGTTCTCGCAGTACATCGAGACGTCCTACAGTGCGCAGCTACTGGAGAGCGGCGCGTCCGGCGTCGGCTACCTGCTCAAGGACCGGGTCGCGAACGTGGCCGAGTTCAGCTCCGCGCTGCAGCGGGTGGCCGACGGCGGGACCGCTCTGGACCCCGAGGTGGTCAGCCAGCTGTTCAGGGCCAGCAGGCAGCGGGGCGGCCTGGCCACGCTGACCCCGCGGGAACGCCAGGTACTGGCGCTGATGGCCGAGGGCCGGTCGAACGCCGGGATCGCCGCCGAACTCGTGGTCTCGGGCGGGGCGGTAGAGAAGCACGTGGCCAGCATCTTCACCAAGCTCGGCCTCCCCCCGGACGAGAGCGACAACCGTCGCGTGCTCGCCGTGCTGCGTTACCTGGGACCCGCCCACGCCTGACCCGGCCACCGGGGCTTGACAGCCTTGGCTAATAAGATTAGCTTTATAGCTAATCTTATTAGCTAATGAGGCTGACATGACCGAGTTCCTTGAGGTAGAAGGCGGCAGGATCGCTTACGAGGTGACCGGCGACGGACCTCTGGTCGTGCTCGCGCACGGCATGGGGGACAACCGCAGTGCCTACCGCTTCCTGGTCCCGGCTCTGGCCGGCTACCGGGTGGCCAACACGGACCTACGCGGCCTGGGCGAGTCGAGCACCGGCTGGACCTCCTACACCCGCACCGACACCGCCGCCGACCTGCTCGCGCTGATCAGGCACCTGGGCGGCCCCGCGGTCATCGCCGGGCACTCGTTCGCCGGCGGCGCCGCCACCATCGCGGCCGCGCAGGCCCCGGAGCTGGTCCGCGCGATCGTCGAGATCGCCCCGTTCACCCTGGTACCCAAGCTCAGCTTCAGCGCCTTCCTGACCAACCGCCGGTACCGTCGGGGCGGGGTGCGGCTGATAGGCGCCGGGCTCACCGGCAGCGTGGGCGTATGGACGAGCTATCTCAACGTCGCCTACCCCGGCCAGAAGCCAGTCGACTACGCCCAGGCCGTCGCCGCGCTTGCCGCCAACCTGCGCGAGCCGGGCCGGATGGCCGCGACGCGGAAGATGGGCCAAGCCCGACCCGCCGATGCCGCCGCCGCGATCGGCAACATCCACTGCCCAGCCCTGGTGCTCATGGGTACCCGCGACTCGGACTGGCCGGACCCGCAGGCCGAAGCGGACAAGATCGTCGCCGCGATGCCCGCCGGGCTCGGCCACGCGGTGATGGTCGACGGCGCCGGGCACTACCCGCACACCCAGTACCCCGATCAGGTCGCAGCCGCGATGCTGCCCTTCCTGAAGGAGCACGCGGGTGCCTAGAGCGGGGCTGACCCGCGGTGATGTGGTAGCCACGGCCGCCGCGCTGGCCGACGAGGCCGGCTACCCCGGCGTCACCATGGGCCTGCTCGCCGACCGGCTCGGCGTCCGCCCGCCGTCCCTGTACAAGCACGTGGGTGGGCTGGCCGACCTCCAGCACCGCGTCGCCACCCTGGCCATGACCGAGCTCGGCGAGGTCATCCGTGACGCCGCGCAGGGCCGGGCCGGACTCGACGCGCTGGCTGCGGTGCTGACCGCGGTCCGTGGCTACGTCACCCAGCACCCGGGCCGCTACGCGGCCACGGTGGGTGCCGAGTTCAGCGGACCGGATGACCCGCTGCTGGCGGCGGGCACCAGCGTCATCAACTCGATCGCCGCCGTGCTGCGCGGGTACGGCATCGCCGAGGACGAGATGGACCACGCCATCCGGACCGTCCGCTGTACCATCCACGGGTTCGCAATGCTGGACGCCTCCGGGGGGTTCCAGTGGGACGCTGATCCCGACCAGAGCTTCGACTGGATGATCCGCTTCATCGACCGCGGCCTCCGGCACTAGCCGGGCAGGCGCGTGCTGCGCAGGCACCAGCAGATCATCGGCAGGTCCACCTGGTCCCACGGCTGGCGGTCGAGGAAGGTCCTGACTCGCTGGGAGAAGTCGGCCCGCTGCTCCAGGTCGAGCGTTATCACCCCGCTGTAGGTACCGAGCAGGCCGGCCAGCTGCTCCGAGGTCATCGGCAGCGAGAACTCCACCCGGCGCTCCTCGGGCGGCGACATCGGGGTGCCCAGCGGGAACGTGACCTCGCGGCGACGGCGACCCGGTGACCCTTCCGGCGGACGGTCGGCCTCGCGCGGGGCGCGGGCCAGGGCGTTGAACTCGGCGACCCACGGCA
>JBKQQQ010000465.1:0-10432 GCA_052144275.1 Streptosporangiaceae bacterium | reverse complement strand
CGCGAGGCGCCACCGCTTTCCGCGGCATGGCCGGGTCTGCACCTCCGTGCGACGCGTTCAGCCGCCGGGGCCTGGGCTGAAGCCGGCTAGCGGGCTCTCGTCGCAGGCACGGTCCGGCGGCAGGCGCCGACTGGCCGACGGCAGGCCGTGACCGGCTGGCGGCAGGCCGCGACTGGCTGGCGGCCGGGCGCCGATCGACACCGGCACGGGGTCGGCGGGTCGGGTCCGGTGCGAGTGGTCACCCGACGGGCGCGGCGGGGAGGCGCCCGCGGCCGCCGAGAGCGCTCGCTCGCCGTGGCCCTTGACGCACTCCGGGTCGGGGCCGTCGAGCGGCAGCCCGGTGAAGAACTTGGCCGCCATGCACCCGCCGCGACAGGAGTCGTAAGCCGAACAGGAGTGGCACGCGCCGCCGGTCTGCGGCCGGCGCAGGTCGGCGAAGAGCTCGGATCCCCGCCAGACCGCGGCAAAGCCCCCGGGGCCGCGGACGTTCCCGGCCAGGAAGCTGTCGTGGATGGCGAACGGGCACGCGTAGACGTCGCCGATCGGGTCGATCAGGCAGACCACCCGGCCCGCGCCGCACAGGTTGAGGCCGGGCAGCGCCTCTCCGTAGGCCGCCAGGTGGAAGAACGAGTCGCCGGTCAGCACCTGCTCACCGTGGGCCACCAGCCAGTCATAGAGCTCCCGCTGCTGGCCGGCCGTCGGGTGCAGCTCATCCCAGACATCGGCGCCACGGCCCGACGGTCGCAGCCGGGTCAGTCGCAGCTGCGCGCCGAACCGGTCGGCGATCGCCTGGAAATCGTCGAGCTGGCTGACGTTCTGCCTGGTCACCACCACGGAGATCTTGAAGCCCCGGAAGCCGGCCTCGGCCAGGTGGCGCATCGCCCGCAGCGCCGTGGCGTAGGAGCCCGGGCCGCGTACCGCGTCATTGACCTCGGCGGTCGCGCCGTCCAGCGAGATCTGCACGTCGACGTAGTCGCTGGCGGCCAGGCGGCGAGCCACCGCCGGGTCGATCTTCACGCCGTTGGTCGAGAACTTCACCCCGACGTGGTGGGCGGTGGCGTAGTCGACCAGGTCCCAGAAGTCGGGCCGGACCGTGGGCTCGCCGCCGCCGATGTTCACGTAGAACACCTGCATCCGCTCCAGCTCGTCGATCACCGCGCGGCACTCGGCGGTGGTCAGCTCGCGCGGGTCGCGGCGGCCGGAGCTGGACAGGCAGTGCACGCAGGACAGGTTGCAGGCGTACGTCAGTTCCCAGGTCAGGCAGATCGGCGCGTCCAGCCCATAGGCGAACTGCTCCACCAGCGGCAGCGTCACCGGGGGCTGGGTCACCGGGGCCTGGGCCACGAGGGGGGTCACGAGCTCACCCGCGCACAGATCATCTGGGAGCTGGCCAGCGTCTCCAGGGCGGCGGCGTAGGCAGGCAGTTCGGCCTCGGTCAGGCCGGCCAGCCGGCAGGCCTCCCGCGCACTGGGCGCGTCGCCAAGCGAGCTGACCACGGTGAGCAGGGCGGGGCTCTTCAGGAACGACAGCCGCCGGGTGCCGAAGTGATAGAGCAGCGCCCCGAAGCGTTCCGGGCGCACCGACACCTGCGGGTGCAGCTGCCAGGGGCGGTCGAGGTCAAACCCGGCCCGCGCGCCTCTGGCCTGGGTCTCAGTAGACACCGCACATGCCGTCGATGGAGACCTCTTCCACCAGCAGGTCCGCGCCCGCCAGCTCAGGGGCCTGCGGTTCCGCCTGGGCCGTGACCTCGGTGATGTCGGCGGTCGCGGTACGTTCGCTCATGACACTCTCCCTAGCTGCGCAGACGTGGACAATGGTGGCGTCGGCACTATTTCCGTCACGTAGTGACGAATATATTTCGCATGTTAACGTCACCTTGTGACATAAGGCAAGGCTCCGCCAAATGAACTCTTCCGGCTTAGGAGTAGACAGTTGTTGACCGGCAAGGCAGTGGCCGAGGCCAGCGCACGGCGCGGCCGGCCGCCCGGCACCAGCCGGCGTGAGCTCGAGCTGATCGCCCTGCGCCTGTTCACCGACCGGGGATTCGACAACACCACCATCGAGCAGATCGCGGCAGAAGCCGGAGTCAGCAAGCGGACCTTCTTCCGCTACTTCAGCTCCAAGGCGAGCGTCCTGTGGAGCGAGTTCGACCACGAGGTAGACGTGATCCGCGGCGCGCTGGCCGAGGTGCCCGCCGGGGTGCCGATGATGGACGCCATCCGCCGCGCGGTGGTCGCGGCCAACCACTACGGGCCACACGACGTACCCGAGCTGCGGATGCGGATGAACCTGATCGGTTCGGTGCCTGCCCTGCAGTCCAGTGCCGCCATCCACTATGACGCGTGGGAACGGGCCATCAGTGATTTCGCCGCGACCCGCGTCGGCCAGCCCGCCGACTCGCTCTACCCGCTCACCGTCGGCCGCGTCACCCTGGCCGCCTGCAGCGCGGCCTACGACCGCTGGTCCGCCCGGGCCGACGCCGACCTGACGTTCTATCTCGACGCGGCCCTGGCCGCGCTCGCGGCCGGGTTCGATCCGGCCGCGATCCGGGCCAATGCCCAGGTGCTCAGCGAGGACATCTCCAGGCGCGCCGCCACCTGAACCCGCCGCCGGCCGGGAACAAGGCAGGACTTGGCTCCGCCAGGAAGATCATGATGCCGAACGGGCTTACGTCCCCGCCCCGGCGCCACTGCCAGCCTCCCAGCCTGGCGCCCGGCCGCCGCCGCCCCGCCTACCGCGGCCGGCTGGCCGGCTAAGTCCCGGGATCGCCCCGTCGGGCCACATCGCGCCATAGCTGATAGACAATGTGAGCATGACAAGTCCATCCGGTTCGGGCGGAACGGCCGTTCCCCGGGCGCGCAAGGGCGGTCCGGCGCGCCGGACCACCGAGATCGACGTGGCCGAGGCCAGGAAGGCCTTCTTCCTGATGGTCGGGTTCATCGGGCTGATCTGGATTCTCCAGGTCGCCAACTGGGCCGACCACTATCATCTTGACGGCAGCTACGGGATTCTGCCACGCAACATCGGGCGCCTGCCGGAAATCTTCACGGCTCCGTTCCTGCACTTCTCGTGGGATCACATCGAGGGGAACTCCGGGCCGCTGTTCGTCTTCGGCCTGCTCGCCGCCTACCGGGGCGTCACCAAGTTCCTCGGCGTGACGCTCCTCGTCGCGATCACCAGCGGCATGGCGGTGTGGCTGTTCCAGGGCAACCAGCTGACGGTGGGCGCCAGCGGCCTCATCTTCGGCTACTTCGGCTACGTCCTGTCCCGGGGGCTCATCGACAGGAACCTCATCGACGCGCTCGCCGCGGTCGTCATGGGGCTGTCCTATGCCTACATCCTGACGGTGGCGATACCGGGGACCCCCGGCGTGAGCTGGATAGGTCACCTGGGCGGGCTGGTCGGCGGAATCGCCGCAGGCTGGATCTTCCGGACCCGGCGGCCCTCCAGGGCGAAACTACCCGGGGATTCCGGCAATTCCGGCGGTCGGCCGGCCGGGAGCACCGTGGCCGTGCCGACGAGCCCGGACCATCCGCGCGCGGATTTGTACAAGGAACTAGGCGACCTGGGCCTGTAGACCGCGGCGGCGACCCAGGATGATCACGCCGCGCGCGGACGGACCCGATCGAGCGTGGCCAGCGAGTCGGCCGAGGTGCGCAGCGAGACTTCCAGCACGTCCTGCCTGCGTCGGGGGTCCATCAGGTTGGCGCCCATGACCGCGAGATCCCTCGGGCCCGGCGTCACGATGGTGACACGCTTACCCTCCGCGCTCAGCGCCTTCGCCTGGCGGACCAGCAGGTGGGTGAGCAGTTGCCTGAGCCGCCGCTCGATCCGCAGGTGCGGTTGGAGCGGATGGTCGGGCTCGGTGCTGGCCATCGGCGCGAGGACGTAGACCTCGTGCACGTCCGTGCCGCGCAGGGCGCTGAGTGAGGTGGAGGACCGGATGCCGCCGTCGACGTAGCGGCGGCCGCCGATGACCGCCGGGGAGTACCAGCCCGGGATCGAGCAGGACGCGACCACCGCGTCGGGCAGCGACGCGCGCGGGGCGTCCTGGCGGCCGAAGAGCACATGCCGCCCGCTGTCATAGTCCATGGCCGCCACCCACGTGTGGCCGTCGACCCAGTGCGACGGGGCCGCGCCGCGGCTGGCGTGCTGCTGGTGATGACGCCAGTGCAGCGCGCCGACCAGCGACCGGAGCGCCGCGTGCTGGCCCCGGCCGTGCGGCAGCCAGCCGCTCGCACCTACCCACGGAGGGACCCTATGCGGCCGCAGCAGGGCCGCGCGGGCCAGCGGCAGCGACCCGAGGCGCAGGTGCGGAAGCGGAGGCAGCGGGCCGTCCTTCGCGGCGAGCACGGAGGATTCGCTCAAGACCCCGCTCGCGTCCCCGCACTGCCATGCCACCATCTCCTCGATAGAAGCGCGGCAGCGCAAGGCGGCGGCCACCACGCTGCCCGCGCTCGTCCCGACGACGAGATCTACGTCGGCGGCGGCCCCCGGCAGCCGGTCCTGCAAGCAGGCCAGCGCGCCGGTCATCCAGGCCGCGCCGAGCACGCCGCCCGCGCCGAGCACCAGGCCAATCCGGGGGTGGGAGGGGAGTATCGCCAGGTCAGGACCAAAAACCACAGCAGACACATCTGCCTCCGCAACCCACCCACGCGCAACGCTGGCCGCAGGTGATGATGTTACCTAGGAGTAACTGTAAGGGCTGCGGGGCTGGTTGAGCTAGCTGTCTTATTTCGCGCCTAGGGCCGGTTCCGGCCGAGCCGCTCGTGCGCCGTGACCCATTCGTCGGCGACCACGGCCGCGCCCAGTGAGACCTCGCCGCACAGCACGGTGGCCGCGACGATCTCGGCCAGCTTGCGCACCCGGCCGGGCCCGTAGCAGCCGAGTAGTTCCAGGCACTCACGCTGGGTCGGCAGGCCGGTCCCGCCTCCGTAGGTGGCGACGATCAGCGCCGGGATGGTGATGGAGTAGTAATAGCTCCCGTCGGCCAGGACCTCGGTGTGCACGAGGGCCGCTGACGATTCGGCCACGTTGGCGATGTCCTGCCCGGTCGCCGCGAACAGCGCCGCGATCCCGTTGGCGGAGTGGTTCCCGTTGTTGTTCACCCCCGCCAGCAGGCTGCCCAGGTTGCTGATCTGGCGGGCATGGAACATCTGGCCGGGTGTGGTGTGCAGGACCTGCCGGGTCAGATCCGCCGGGATCGTGGCTTCGGCGGTGACCCGCTTCCCGCGGGTCCGCAGGATATTGACGTGCGAGCTCTTCTTGTCGGTGGCCAGGTTGGCCTCGAGGCAGAAGTCCTTGATCCCCGCGTAGTTAGCCCGGATCCAGGCGCACGCGCGCTGCGTGGCCTTGCCGGTGAGGTTCTGGCCCGCCGCGTCACCGGTGGTGAAGTTGAACCGCAAGAACAAGAACCTGCTCGCCGAGAACTGCTCGATATCGTGCAGGCGGCCGGCCCGGGTGGTGGCCTCCGCCTCGCTCTTGATCGCCGCGAAGTTGGCCGTTACCCAGTCCCCGAAGGCACGGGCCTCCCTCGCGCTGTCGAAACCGAAGGCCGGCGCGCGCTGCATGACGTCCGCCATCACCGTGGTCCGCACACCTCCGGCCGCATGCAGCAGCTTCATGCCGCGGTTGTAGCTCGCCACCAGGGTGCCCTCGGTGGTGGCGAGCGGCACGTAGAACGTCCCGCGCGCGTGCTCGCCGTCGATCAGGAGCGGCCCGGCGATCCCGATCGGCACCTGGGCGACGCCGACGAAATTCTCGATGTTCCCGGCGAGCACCGCCGGGTCGAAGGAGTAGCGGCCGAGGTGTTCCGGGCTGACGCCGGTGGCTTCGGCGAGGAAGGCCAGCCGCCGCCGCGCCGCGGCGGCCGTGTAATCGTCGGCCAGGCGCGGGATCCCCGGGTGAGCCGCCGGTGCCGCAGAGACGGGTACGGTCATGGGCCAACCTTCTTCCTCGTGGTCGCCGGCGGCCGCGGCCGCCGCTGCTGCTTCACCTGGGGATCAGTGCGTCCTTCAGGATTTTCCCCAGCGTGTTCTTGGGCAGCTCCGAACGGAACTGGTAGACCCGCGGGCATTTGTAGGCGGCCAGGCGCTCCCGGCAGTAGGAGACGAGCTCGGCCTCGAGCAGTTCCATCGTGGGCCGCACGATGACCACCGCCATGACTTCCTCGCCGAGCCGCTCATCGGGAATGCCGACCACGGCCGCCTCGGCCACCGCCGGGTGGGCGTGCAGCACGTTCTCGATCTCGCTGGGGTACACGTTGTACCCGCCGCGGATGATGAGCTCCTTCTTGCGGCTGACGATGAACAAGAACCCGTCCTCGTCGTAGTAGCCCAGGTCACCGGTGTGCAGCCAGTCGCCGGTGAAGACACTGGCGGTCGCCTCCGGGTTGTTCAGGTACCCCTTCATCACGTGCAGGCCGCGGGTGACGACCTCGCCCACGTTCTCCGGGCCGGGGGGGAGCGGCCGGCCGTCTTCGTCCCAGACCTGGGTCTGCGTGCCCCAGATGGGCTTGCCGACGCTGTACGCTCGGCGCTCGTCCGCGCTGACGTTGAAGGTCGTCGTCGATGCGGTCTCGGTCATCCCGTAGCCCTCCAGGATCACCAGCCCGAAGCGCTCCTCGAACGCGTCGAGGACGGGCGCGGGGATGGACGCCCCGCCGGAGATGGCGACCCGCAGCGAGGACAGGTCGTAGCTCTCCAGGTCCGGGTGGGACAGCAGGTCGGCGAACATGGTGGGCACGCCCTCGAAGATGGTGACCCGGTCCCGCTGGATCGCGGTCAGCACCGCGGCGGGCGTGAACCGCGGGACCAGCGACATGGTGCAGCCGAACCGCACGCAGACGTCCAGGATGCTGGACAGGCCGAACACGTGGAACAGCGGCAGGACGGTGATCACGATGTCGTCGGACTTGACGTCGAACAGGCGACCGGGAATGTCGGCGTTCATGTAGAGCTGGATGTGGGTGAGCTCGGCGCCCTTGGGGCGTCCTGTCGTCCCTGAGGTGTAGACGATGACGGCCGTGTCGGTAGGCTGGCGGGTGGCCATCTCGAAGTGCGGGACGATGACGTCCAGGAGCCGTTCGAACGGCGCGACGCCATCCGGACCGTCCGCGTGGCCGACGGCGTAGATCTGATCGAGCCCGGCCGCTTCGGCCCCCTTGAGGGCCTCGGCGAGCACTCCCTCCCAGGTGATCAGGACGCGGGCCCCGCTGTCGCCGAGATGGAAGGCCACTTCCGGCGCCCTGAGCAAGACGTTCAGCGGCACGACGGTGCCACCTGCCTTCAGGATTCCGAAGTAGGAGATGAGGAACTGCGGGATGTTGGGCAGTTGCAGCGCGACCGGGTCGCCGGGCTTGATCCCCGCCGCCGTCAAGGCGGCCGCGAGCCGGTCAGACGCCCGGTCCAGCTCCCGGTAGGTGAGCCGGCCGCCGTCGTACACCGCCACGGGCCGGTCTGGTGATGACTGCGCGCTTTCGCGGAGGATGACCGCAAGGTTGAAGCCCATGGTCCCTCCCTTTCTGGGCTGAGCTGGCGGGCCATTTTTCTTTCAGCATCTGGACCAGCGACCGGCCTCGGCCACGGGCATTCCGCCTTACCGCGCAGGACCTTCGGCCCGAGGTCCTGGCGCTGGCCTGCCGTTACAGTCGATGCGCGGTGACCAGGAATTCCGCCGTCCCGTGGTCGGCGAGAGAGGCGAAGAAGCCGTATCCGGCGGGGCCTTTGATACCCCAGGCGGAGAACGTGACAGGGATCGATCCGGCGACCTCGAGCGCCGCTCCGTCGCGGCGCGCCGAGACCGTGGCGGTCACCAGGTGCGTGACTCCGTTCATGGTGAGCCGGCCTGTGGCACTGACCCTGACGGTCGCGCCCGAGGCGAACGAGGAGCCTAGTTCCACCGGCTTGGCCAGGGTGAACGCCGCCTCGGGGAAGCTCTGGGTGTCGAGGCTCTTGGCGAACTGCGGCTGGGGCTTGCCGTTCACCGTGAGGACGGCGAGGTCGATGCGGAACATCGCGCTCGTGACCTGGTCGCCGGATATGACGACGGTGCCGCTGACGGCGGTCGTCCGGCCGACGACGTCGTTGCTCATCCCGAAGGCGGTCTCGGGCACGCGGAAGCCGGCCACCGAGCCAGCAGAAACGGCCCAGGTTCCGTCCAGCGTGCCGGCCGGAGCGGCCGGGGAGGCCGTCGGCAGCGCCAGCGGCGCCAGCGTGGACTGGAGCTTGATGAGCGCCCAGCTACCCAGCACGACCAGGACAAGCAGAGCCACCACGCCGAAGACAATCCTGCGCCCCCAGCGATGCCCCCGCCTGCTGGCCGGCTTCGGCTGCCTGATTTCGCCGGTCATGACACACCTTCCTCGGTTCGGGCTGGGGCCGGGACGACCAGGAAGACCGGGTAGCGCGACGCGATGGCCGCCAGGTCCGCCGTCGTCGCGTCCGGGCCGGCCAGCATATGCGGGCGCGCACCCGGCACCTTCTGCAGGTAGCGCCGCAGGATCGCGGGCCGTTCGTCTTCCGGCAGTTCGACGAGTCGGCAGGGCACGGCGCGGCGGCGGCGCAGAACGGCCTGGCCGCCGCAGGCCCGCACGTTCTGGACCCAGTTGCACTGCTCGCCGAGCATCGGGACGAGGTACCAGTGCCCGGCCAAGTCCGCCATCCCCAGCGGGAAACGGGTGGTCCGCCCGGAACGCCGCCCGGGCACCTCGAGCGTCACCCAGCGCCTGGGCGCGATCCCCAGGCCGAACACCAGCGCCCACAAGCGCGCGAACCGGCGCGCGGCCCCGTTGGCCCGGCCGCCCGCGTACATGGCCCGCAGGCGCTCGGCGGGAAGAAGCAAGGTTTTCATGATGTGCTCCGGCAGATTTCTCGTCGTGGCGGGCGCTCCCGCCGTCCGGTTCGGTCAGTGATAAAATATGGGATACCAAACTTGAGACATAGAGTCCTAAGTCCCAAACCCTGAGGGGGGTGCGCGGTGACAAGTGAGATGCAGGCGCCCACCGGCCTGGCTCGCAGGGGGCGCCGACGGTCGGACCGGGAGACCGAGGAGCGGATGCTGCAGGCGGCCGTGGCCATGGTGCATCGCACCGGGCTGACGGTAAGCCTGGATCACATCAGCCTGGAGGAGGTCATCCGCGACGCGGACGTCTCGCGGAGCGCCGTCTACCGCCGCTGGCCTTACAAAGACCTGTTCTTCAGCGACCTGGTGAAAGAGCTAGCAAGGAACGCCACCCCGACGATCGTCAACGACGAGCTCAAGCTGATGAGGCAGGTCGTGGCCGAGTACCAGGACCTGCTCCAGACGCCAGAAGGTCGCCGCGGGCTCGTCATCGAGTTGTTCCGTCGGCTGTCCCTGCTTGACTTCGAGACCATGTACCACTCGCCGGGATGGCGCACCTACATTGCCTTGCACGCGACGTTCCTGAGCCTGGCCGACGGGGCCCTGCGCGACCAGGTCCAGACCGCCCTGGCCGAGTCCGAGCACGCGCACAATGTCCGCATCGCGCGAGTTTGGCAGCAGTTGACGGCCATCTTCGGCTACCGGCTGCGGCCCGAGGTCGGAGTGACGTTCGAGTCACTGGCCACGCTGCTCAGCGCCACCCTGCGCGGGCTGATCATCATGGCCCTCTCGACGCCCGGCATCGCCGGGCAACGAGTGGAGGCGAGCCCGTTCGGGGCGGCTGGCCAGGACGAATGGTCCTTGCCCGCGATCGGGCTGGCCGGCCTGGCCTTCGCGTGCGTTGAGCCCGACCCCGGGATCCGGTGGGACGATGACCGGCTGGCCAGCGTCCGCCGCGCCCTGCGCGACTGGGTTCCCCCGGACGGGTAGCCGTCCCGTTCAGGGGGTACCGTCCCGCTGCCCGCCGCCGGCCCGAACTGCGCGCCGGATACGGTCAGAACGGAGGCTCGTCGGTGTAGCCGCCTGGGCCGTCGGACGCCCACGGGTCGGTGTCCGCGCCGCCCGCGTGGCCCTGGCCGCCGGACGCCCGGCCGCCGGATCCGCCAGGCCCCGCTGAACCCGCCGGCCCGCCAGTGCCCGCAGGCCCGCCGCCCGAACCGTTCCTGGCGACCCTGTTCACCTTGGCGGACGCGTTCCGCAGCGAGGGGCCGACGTCGTCGACCTCGACCTCGTAGACGGTTCGCTTCTCGCCTTCCTTGGTCTCGTACGACCGCTGCCGCAACCTGCCCTGGACGATGACTCGCATACCGCGCGTGAGGGTCTCGGCCACGTTCTCCGCGGCCTGCCGCCACACGTTGCAGGTGAGAAACAGACTGTCGCCGTCCTTCCACTCGCCGGTGGAGTTGTCCCGGAACCGGGGGGTTGATGCGACTCGGAACCGGGCGACGGGCTGCCCGGCCGGGGTAAACCTCAGCTCGGGGTCGTCGACGAGGTTCCCTGCGATCGTGATCTGGGTGTCTCCTGCTGCCAT
>JBKQQQ010000464.1:0-5202 GCA_052144275.1 Streptosporangiaceae bacterium | reverse complement strand
ACCCGGCCGCTGCGCGGCCTGGCCCTTTGTTTCGTAGGTGACCACGGCCTCTTCCCATCACCGAATCTGCCCCAGTCCAACCTAGCGGTACCCACTGACATTCCGGTGATGGTCCGGGGTCACGGGGGTGCAGGTGCGGGTGCGGAAGGCCACGAGCCGGCCGACGTCCTGCAGCTCGTCGGCCCATTGGATGGCCTCGGTCAGCGACGCGTGAACCGCTTCCAGTTGGCCGGTGTCGGCCCAGATGTCCCCTACGCCGCGCTCCATCTGCTGGGCCAGTTCGTAGGTCGTCCAGTCGCGTATCGCCAGCAGGCCGAGGATGGCGTAGGAGCGGGTAGGCAGATCGCCGATCACCCAGGCATCGTGGTGACCGATGCCCCGGTCGCACGGACCTTCAAACAGTACTTCCCCGGGCCGTAAGCACGCAGGGACGCCCGGCGGACCTTGCTCCGCCGGGCGTCCCGCGGCTGGCTACGCGGTCCGGGCACCGTCCTGGGTCATGACCTGCTCAACCGGGTAGACGGCCGGCCGGGCGTCGAGGCCGGCCCGCTGGATGGCGGGGCCCAGGGTCTCGCCGAAGGCGGCGAACGACTGCTCGCTGGCCCAGATGTCGATGACCGTGAATCCGGTCCCGGTTCGGTAGCAGACGTGGTACATGCGGTCGGGCTGGTCGACGATCGCATCTCCGGCCTCGAAGACCTTGTGGTACTTCTCTACTGGCTCGCCGGGGAACTCAAACACCGCTGCGATGGCCATGGGAACCTCCTGGGAAGTGCGGCTTACTGCGTTGATCCGATGCTCTCCCCGGGGGGCGCGCGGCACATGGGTAGAAGGCACCCATTGTGGGTTCAGCGCAGGCCGCGAGCCAGCTGGGCGAGGCCGCCGCGATCCGCCACGCCGAGCTTGGCCAGGAGCGCCGCGACGTGCTTTTCCACGGTGCGCGGCGACAGGAAGAGCCGCTCGGCGATTTCGCGGTTGGAGAGCCGCTCGCCCAGCAGGTCGAGCACCTCAGCCTCGCGCGCGGTGACGCCGCTGGCGACCAGGGAGGCGGGCAGTTCCGCATCCGCGGCCCGCCGCCGGGGTGCGGGCTGGCCGGCCGCCTTGAGCAGCGCCCGGCAGGCGGCCGAGGCCCGGCCGAGCCGGAGCTGGGTGAACGTGGCATCGGCCGAGCGCAGCAGCACCCCGGGCGCGCCCCAGTGGTCGCGGACGGCGGCCTCCGCGACCAGGCGTTGCACCAGGGCGGAGAAGACCGGGTAGCGGCTTCCGGCGTCGAGGGCCACGGTGAGGGCGGCCGACGCGCTAACCCCGTTACCGTCGGCACCGCTGGCTACCGCCTGGGCGGCCCCGAACCACAGCTCGGGCCAGCGCGTGGCCCTGACGATGCCGACCGACGCGGCGTCGATCTCGCCACGGCCGACCTCTCCGGCCAGCGCCCGCAGCAGGAGTTCCGGTCCTTCGTAGGGGTTGAGGATGCGGGCGTGCTGGTCGGGCGCCTCCTGACGGGCCCGGGCCAGGGCCTGGCGGGCGCCGTCCCGGTCCTCGGCCAGCAGGGCATTGAGCGCGCGGCCGATGCCCCACGCCCCGGCCCGGAGATCCGGGTCATCAGGGGCCAGCGCCTCGGCGGCACCGAGGTAGCGTTCCATCTCGCGGGTCCGGCCCTGGTGGGCCAGGGCGAAGCCGTGCATGAGCAAGGCCGCTGCCTGGAGCGGGATCAGGCCGAGCCGCCGGGCGGAGCGCTCGACCTCTCCGGCCACCTCCATCACGTCGTCAAACTGCGCGGTCATCGCCAGCAGTGCGGCCAGGTTGACGCCGATGCCCGTGGCCAGGCCCACGGCGCCGGCCCGGAGCGCTTCGGCACGGGCCTGTTCCAGCCGGTCGCTGCGGGCGTCGCTGAGCATTTCCACCGTCCCGAGCTCGTTGAGGATCCGCAGTCGGTGTACGGGCAGGCTCCCGGCCGAGTCGAGGGCCCGGCGGTAGGCAGCGGCGGCTGCGTCGAGATCACGGAGGCGGGCGCACGATCCCAGCGTCTCCAGCGCCTCGCAGACCAGCTCCGGCCGGCCGGCCTCGGAAGCGAGGCCGACCGCCGCGGCGGCCAGGTGCTCGGCCTCCGCGCGCGAGCCTGCGCGGCCATCACCGAGGGCGACCTGCGCGTCGACCAGGGCGAGCTCGGCGGCGGTAGCCGGATCGGCGACTCCGCCGCGGCGGACGTGGGCGAGCTGGGCGCGGGCATCATCCCAGTGCGCGGTCATGGCCGCGGCCCGGGCCAGGACCAGGCGCATGGCGGTGGTGGCGGCCGGGTCGCGGCCGTCGGCGGCGGCCACGGTCCGCACGGCGACCCCGGCCGCTTCGGCGGGCTTCCCGGCCTGCAGGAGAACCTGGGCCAACTCGCTCGCGACCGCGATCCGAAGATCTGCCGGGGGCTGCGGGAGGCCGGCGATCCGGTCAGCTTCGCGCAGGAGCAGCTCCGCTGGCGCGAAATCTCCGGCGGCGAACGCCTGGCGGCCGGAGCGGAGCAGTTCTTCCGCGGCTCGCGCGGGCTGGCCGCCATCCACCAGGAGCCGCCCGAGCAGCATGGCGCGGCCACCGGCCTCGGCACCGGTGCCGAGGCCAGTGGCGGTGAGGGCGTCGGCGGCGGCCAGCGCGAGGCGGCACCTGTCCGGCGCGGTCAGGCTGGCCAGGATGACCTCGCGGGTCAGCGCGTGGCGGAACGCGAAGCCGTCACCGTCGTTCACCACCAGCTGCGAGGCCGCGGCGTGGCGCAGCGCCGCGGCGGCCACGTCCTGGGAGAGCCCCGCGGCCGCGGCGAGCAACCGCCCGTCGAAGTGGCGGCCGAGAAGTGCCGCGGCCTCGAGGACCAGCCGCTCTCGGGCCTGCAGGCGGGTCAGCCGGGCGCGCACGGTGTCCGCGAACCTCGGCGGGAGGCCGCCCAGGTCGCCGGTGGCCAGCAGGTCCTCGACCAGGAGCGGGAGCCCCTCGGCCGCGCGCACCACCGCCGTGACCAAGTCCTCTGCCGCCAACCCTGGACCGGTGCAGGCGGCCACCATGGCTCGTGCCTCGTCATCGGTGAGGCGGCCGATCGGGCAGACCCGGGCGCCGGCCGCCTCCAGTACGGCCGGGACGTCGTCGCGGCCGTCGCCCGCGCGGACGGTGGCCAGCAAGGCGACCGGCACCTCGTCCGCGTGGTCGGCCAGGTACCTGGTCACGGCCAGGGTCGCGTCGTCGGCCCAGTGCAGATCCTCCAGGATCACGACCGCGCCCGCGCCGTGCGTAGCCCACCGCAGCATCCGCAACACCGCCTCGGCCGTGACCAGGACCGGCTCCGCCGGGGCTGCCCACCCGGGCTCCCGCCAGTGCGGGACCACCGAGGCCAGCACCGCCCGGTAAGGAGCCAGATCCGGGTCGGACGGCGCGGGACGATCGCGGGTCACCGCCATGATGATCTCGGCGACCGGGCCGAGCGGGCCGCCGATCCCGGCAGGCAAGGCGCGCCCGGTGGCGACCTGGACGCCCGCCCTGGCGGCCACGGCGCTCATGTGCGCGGCGAGCCTGCTCTTGCCGACCCCTGCCTCGCCGGTCACGACCAGCGCTCCCCCGTGGCCCGCCCCCGCCAGCCGGTTGACCGCCCCGGCGATAAGGGCCGCCAGTTCCTCACGGCCGATCAGGATCGGGCAGCGCACCGACATGGTGTCCCCCTCCGGGCCGGTCAGGCGGTCCAGGCGACGGGGAGGCGCTTGACGCCGCGCTGGAAGTTGGACCGCAAGTAGGACGGCGGGCCGGCGTAGGCGAGGACGGACGTGCGGGCCAGCACCTCGGCGAACAGGGCGCGCATCTGGGTGCGGGCCAGGTGGGCGCCCAGGCAGAAGTGCGGGCCGTGGCCGAACACCAGGTGCGGGTTGGGGTGGCAGCGGATATCGAAGCTACCGGGGTCGGCGAAGACGGCGTCGTCCCGGTTGGCCGAGGTGAAGGAGACGACCACCTTGTCTCCCGCGCGGATCTGCTGGCCGCCGAGCTCGCAGTCGACGGCTGCGGTCCGGCGGAACGTCATCACCGGCGTCCACCAGCGCAGCATCTCGTCGGTCGCGACCGCCAGCAGGGCCGGGTCGGCCCGCAGTTCTTGCTGTGCCCGCCGATGCTCGAGCAGCGCGATGCACGCGCCGGGCAGGCCGTTGCGCAGCGTCTCGTTGCCGGCCACGGCGAACAGCCAGAACATGTTCTCGAACTCGGCCACCGACACCTGTCCGCCGCCCTCGTCCGCCTGGGCCAGCAGGATCGACATCACGTCGTCCCCCGGGCGGCGCCGCTTCTGCTCGGCCAGCAGGTGGGCGTAGGCGTAAAGATCCGGCATGCCCTCCCGGGTCCGCGGGTCGGGCATCCGGCCGCCGGCGTCCGGGACCGGCCGGACCGACAGCGCCTCGCGGGCCATCGGCGTGCCCCGCGCCGGGTCGAACTCGGCCGAGGAGGCGTAATCGGGGTCCTGGTAGCCGATGACCCGGTTGGACCAGTCGAACAGCAGCCAGCGGTCCTGCTCGGGCACGCCAAGCACGTCGGCCAGGGAGAGCAGCGGCAGGTCGGCGGCCACGTCCTTGGCGAAGTCGCACTCCCCGCGCGGGCCGGTGAAGATGCGATCGCAGATGGTCCGGGCGTGGCCGCGGATGCGGTCCTCGAGCTGGGCGACCGCCCGCGGCGTGAACGACCGGCTCAGCAGCCGCCGCAGCCGGGAGTGCTCCGGCGGGTCCATGTTGAGCATCATCCGCCGGACGTAGCTCAGCGCCTGCGGGGTAGCCGGGTCCCGGATCTGGGTCGCGCCGAGCGCGGAGGAGAACACCGCCGGCCGCTTCAGCACCGACTCCACGTCGGCGTGCCTGAGCACCAGCCAGAACCCGGGACCCTCCGGCCAGCCCAGGACCGGGATCTCGGGCACCCACGCCACCGGGGTGTCACGGCGCAGCCGGGCCAGTGCCTCGAAGGGCACGCCGTCGGTGTAGGTGGCCGGGTCGAAGACGACCTCGGTATCCGGCCGGGCCGGGCGAGCCGCTGTCGTCATTTGCGTCCCAGGAACTCCTCGATGGAGGTCGCGAGCGACACGGGTGACTCGAACATCGGGTAATGCCCGGCGTCGGGAAGAATGGTCATCTCGGCCTCGGGGAAGAAGACCAGCCAGGTCTGCTCCATCACGTCGGCGGACAGGGCCGGGTCGTTCAC
>JBKQQQ010000463.1:0-15649 GCA_052144275.1 Streptosporangiaceae bacterium | reverse complement strand
GGCATGGCCGTCACCCGCGACGGCATCCCCGTCCGGGTCTGGTCCTGGCCCGGCAACACGTCCGACTCGGCGCTGATCCGGCAGGTCAAGACCGACATGCGGGACTGGGTGCCCGGCAAGGTCATCTGGGTTGCCGACCGCGGGTTCTCCTCCGCCAGGAACCGGCGGTTCCTGCAGCAGGGCGCCGGCGGGTACATCATCGGGGAGAAGCTGCGGACCGAGTCCCCGCTGGTCAAGGCGGCGCTGTCCCGGCAGGGCCGCTCCCGGCAGGTCGCCGGGAACATGCAGGTCAAGGAAGTCCGGATCCCCGACGCCACCGACCGGCTCGTCATCTGCTACAACCCCGATGCCGCCGAACGCGACGCCGCGATCCGCGCCGAGCTGATCAGCAAGCTCGAGGAACTCATCGCCGGCACCGACAAGCTGACCGCCATCAAACGGGCCGAGCTGCGCGGGAAGATCTCGACGATGCCGGGCCTGAACCGGTTCCTGCGCGTCACCCCCGGCGGGCTGCTCCGCACCGACAAGACCAAGGCCAAGGCGGAAGAGAACCTGGACGGCAAGTACCTGCTGCGCTGCGCCGACCCGCAGCTGTCCGCCGAGGACATCGCCGTCGGATACAAGCAGCTCCTCGAAGTCGAGCGCGGCTGGCGGGACATGAAATCCGTCCTTGACCTGCGGCCCGTCTACCACCGGCTCGAGGAACGGATCCGCGCCCACGTCCTGCTGTGCTGGCTGGCGCTGCTGCTCATCCGCGTCGCCGAGAACGCGACCGGGAAGACCTGGCCTGTGATGCGCCGCGAACTCGACCGGATCCACCTGGGTACTTTCACCGGGCCCGCCGGGACATTCCGGCAGCGCACCGAACTGTCCAAGCCCGCCCGGGACCTGCTGGCCAGGCTCAGCGTCGAAGCGCCCCGCAAGATCCACGAGCTGACGGCCGGAACCTGACCTCAGGCCCGCACCCTCCAGCCGCCCGGCCCTAGAGACACGCCCCGCGGCCTGCCACCCTGCCGTTTCCCCAGCTCAGACCAGCAACTGGTACCTCTAGCCGCGCCGAATTACGCGGAACGCAGGTATGAGTTGTCAGCGGTTTGCGGCGGCAGCGGGACCTGGGTGCCATGTCCATACTGCCATGTCCTCATCCCGTGCCCGAGCTGCCAGGGGCACGGTCCAGAAAACAGATTGTTCTCCCCGCCGTTCATGGTGTCGGCGATGCCGCTGGACCTGAACGCCTGAGCGTCCGCCCACGGCGGCCCACTGCGCCGTCCCCGGCACGTTCCCCGTGGACGGGCGCGCGCGGCGCACGTGCGCCGCGTCCGGGCCGGACAGCGGCAAGCCCGCCGACGGCCAGCCTTGCCGTCCCGCCGCCTGCGGCATTCCCGGACGCCGGGCTCGGCCGGGCCGGGCTCCCGGCTACGGCCATCGGCTTGACATCGCGGGCGGAGCCAGCGCTGGATGTCGCCGGTCCCGGGCAGCAGGCCAGCCCGTGCTGCTCCCCAGCCCGCACTGGGGCCGGGACACGCCACGGCGCCGACGGCCGCTGCCCGGGAACCCCGCCCCCGGTCCGCGCCACACCGAAACGGCGCACCCCTGGAGGGCGGGGGCTGCCGTGACCACCGCCCCGAGAAACCGCGAACTTGACGACGTGGCCGTAGGTGAGCGTGCATCCGTCCGGCACCGGGCCACCCGGCGCACGGCTCCCGTGGGCGGCTCGAACCGGCTCCTTTCTGTCGAGGAGCTGGCTGCCTATCTGGGCGTGCCGAAGAAGACCGTCTACGGCTGCTGGCGGCAATGGGGCCTTCGGGGTTACCGGGTCGGCCGGTACCTGCGGTTCCGCGAGCGGCACGTGGAGGAATGGCTCCAGACCCGGGAGATATGACCGTGGCCAAGATCTTCAAGCGCTGCCCCTGCCCAGAAGACCAGTGGGGAAGCTGCCCGCACCAGTGGGTGGTCCGCTACCGCACGACTGGCGGCCGGTCCAGCCGCCAGCACGAGCAGTCCTTCGGCACCGACCTGCGCGAGGCCGAGGACTTCACGCTGAAAGTCGAGCACGACAAGCGCGCCCGCACCTTCGTCGACCCCAAGGCCGGACGGGTGCTGTTCCGCGTCGAGGCCGCCACCTGGCTCGACCACCACCTCGGCGCCGACAGCAGCATCGCGACCTACCGGTCGGTGCTGCGCGCCCATATTGATCCCGCGATCGGCGGCAAGCCGATCGGCGTCATCCGCCGCGAGGACATCAAGGCACTGATCGCCGGGATGCACCGCAAGGGGCTGTCGGCCAGCCGGATCGGCTGCGCCCACCTGGTCATCAGCGCCGTCCTGGCCGAGGCGGTCCGCGACAAGAAACTCCCCGAGTCGCCCTGTACCGGCATCCAGCTACCTGGCGTCGTCACCTCCGCCGACTTCATCCTCCCGGCCCACGCGCAGATAGAAGCCGTCGCCGCCGGGCTGCCGCCCGACTGGGCCGCCACCGTGTGGCTGATGCACGGCTGCGGGCTGCGCATCGGCGAGGCTCTCGCGATCAGTCTCCGCTGCCGGATCAACCGGGGCAAGACCCTGCGCGTCCGCGAGCAGGTCAACCCCGCCGCGCAACTGCGCCCACTGAAGTTCCGCAAGGCGGGAGAGTTCCGTGACATCCCGCTGCCACAGTACGTTAGCGAGGCGATCGACAAGCACGTCGCCGAGCACGGCACCACGCCCGACGGGTACCTGTTCCAGGGCCGCAAGTACAAGCTGGTTGTCCGCCGCTCCTACCAAGAGGACTTCCAGCGCGCCGCCGCCAGGGCCGGGCTGCCGCCGGAGTTCATCCCGCACTCGCTACGGCACTTCTACGCCTCCACCGCGCTGGCCGAGGGCATCCCAATCACGGAAGTGTCCCGCTGGCTCGGTCATAAGAGCATCGAGGTCACCCACCAGATCTACGGCCACCTCATCCCCTCCTCCTTCGACCGCGCACGAACCGCCCTCGACGCCGCTTACCAGGCCAGTCGCCAGGAACGACTGCGGAGAGCCGTAAGCTCACGCTAGTAAGGACGGCCGCTTGGTGATCGGCCTAGTGGCTCGTTTCGCGTCCCTAGCAGCAGCTCCATGCAGTCCGTCCCGCACCACCTACGGCCTTTAATCCCGCTGTTGCCGTTGGGGCAGCTTGATGTGCCGATGGAGTGGCCGGGTGTCCCGCCAACCGGCGCGGACACCCGGCCGTCAGCCTTAGTGCTGCCTACGGATCTTACTCGCGCGATGGCGGAGAGCCACGTCAACAATCGTGATGACGGACGCGGCCATCGCCAGAACGTCGCTAGCGAGCTTGAGGATGCTGATTGCCTGTTCCATGATGCGTTCCTGTCGCTAGTTGCGATCGGGCCGGCCGGCTCCGTTGACAGGCATGAGCGTGTTCCGTGCAGAGGGACTGCCGATGTTCTCGTCTGTTCTGTCGCCACGCGACGGGTCGCTGACCAGCAAGGAGGTCACGCAGCTGCAGAACAAGTGAGATACTTCGGGAGAACGAGTGGAGCATCTTTCAGTGGGCGCGCATGGGCGTCAGGAGGACTAGCGGGGATGGGGCGATCCGTAAACCCAAGTCAGTGGCCCGATCCGTCCGCAGCTCGTAGTTGGTTCGAACTCTTGAGCAGAATTCGCGCGGATCATGAAATGCCGACCGAGGAAGTCATCGCCGAGAGGATGGGGTTGAAATCCCGGTCGCGAGTGAGTGCCTTGTTGCGCAACGCGTTTCCCAAGAATGACGCGCAGGCCGAGAAACTCCTTGAAGCCCTGGGCGCTTGGCCGGGGCAGAAATTGCTTGGCAAGGACTTGTATCGCGTCATAAAGTCTAATCCTCATGAGGTTTCTGCTGTCGCGCCCAGGGGTGCCCGGAAGGGGAATAAGGAAGAGGTATTCGAAAGAGAAGCGCATCTGGAGATGCGAGTCCATAGAACCGTTTTTTCGCTGCCGTACATCGAGCGCGATGTTGAAGCCGAGATCCAAGGTTGCCTGCAGGAAGGGCGGCCCGTCCTGCTAGTCGGACCATCGATGGTAGGGAAGACGCGGATCGCTGCTACAGTGATCAAGAACACTTATGACGAACAAGCGTGGCTCATTCCCGGCACTAAGGAAGCGCTCGCCGCGCTTGGAAGTGCCACTCCGCCAGTCCGTGATTCGATGATCTTCCTCGATGACATCGAGCGTCTCTTGGCAGTAGGAGGAATCACCCAGGCGGAATTTATCGGCCTCGCTAAACGGAATGCCATCGTCGGCACGATCCGGGAACATAAGTACGATGCTTACCTTCCCACTGATCGGCTTCGGCTGCTGGAGTGGGATATTCTCAGCATATTTAGTCGGGTCTTCGTTAAACGTGCTCTCGGCACTCGCGAGGAGGCGCGGTTGCGCGACGCAGTGCCTGACTCTGAACTCTGCGATCGGATCACCCGGATCGGTATCGGCGAGTACGTTGGTGCAGCAGAGGTAATCGCAGACGCACTGCACGCGGGAAGCCCGCTTGGCCGCGCGTTGGTCCTCGGCGTCGCGGACTGGGCACGTGCGGGCATGCGGAAACCCGTGCCGAGGGCACTGCTCCAAGAACTGGCCATGGCACACCTCGATACCCCCCGGAATCGCTTGCGTCTGTCAGGTGACCAGGGTTTCGAGGACGCGCTCCAGTGGGCCACGCGTGAAATCAATCCGACAGTATCCCTGCTCCAGCCAGAAGATCATGACTGCTTCGGCATCTTCGACTACGCCCTTGATCTCCTTGCCGTGAGCGGAAATCCCATCCCGTATGGCGCATGGCCGCTTTTTAGCGGGAACGCAGACCCTGCGGAACTGGTAGCCATCGGCCAGGCAGCAAAGCGCGACGGGCGCCTGCAGGTGGCGGAGCAAGCATGGCGCGCGGCTGAGGAAACTGAGGATCCTGAGAGCGCTGCCTTCGGCGCACTGTACCTCGGATCATTGCTCATCGGGCAAGGTCGAACGGGGGATGCGCGATCTGCCTATGAGCGAGCTATTGGTCTTTGGAAGACCCAGGCCGGCCCTGTTGCGGCCTTCGATCTCGGATACATGCTCAAGGAAAGCGGCGATTTGGATGGGGCGATCGCCTTTTATCAGAAGGCGATCGATTCCGGACACTGGTGGGCAGCTCCAGCGTCGGCATACAATCTCGGCAACCTGCTGAACTCGCAAGGCGACGCGGCAGGCGCAGAACGGGCATACCAGAAGGCCATCGATTTCGATCTCGATCTTGCCCAAATCAAGGACATCGTCTGGAAGGGGCTGAGAGAGAAAGATGTTCCAGTTGTATTCGAAGTAATCGATGCGCGTCGCTATCCGCCTGACCCTGAGATCACAGTGAGGGCAGCAATCAAGCTCGCGCAACTGCAAGCCGCGCGCCGTGATTTCGAGGCAGCCCGAAAAACTTATCTGCGATTGACTCGCGTAGGTTCGAGCTTCACTGCCGCTTCGGCGATGCTAAGTCTCGGAAACCTTCTATACAAGTACGGAGACCGTCTAGGAGCCGAGGAAGCCTATCGTCGCGCGATGGAGGTCGGCGACGCTGAAGTCGGGCCGAAGGCCGCAGTCAACCTGGGGGGCTTGCTCATTAAGAGCGACGACGTTGAGCGAGGCAGGAGAGCACTCCAATATGCGGTCGACAGTGGGCACCCCGAAGCAAGAGCGTCAGCGGCGCTGACCTTGGGTTCTTTGCTAGAGCGGGATGGCGACACGGATCGAGCCGTGGTGATGTACCAGCACGCTGTGAACTGTGCTGTCCCTGAGATTGCCGAGGCTGCCCGTCGGCGTCTGAATGCACTTACATGAAGTGCAAGACAGTAGGAGTTGGCGATCCCAAGCGGGTGCTGATCGGATGGACACCGACAGCGTTAGGCAGACGTGCTGAATCCGTGCTGACCCACGGCTGATCAGCGGGCCGTCTACCTGCGAAAACTGCCCGCTGGTCCACGATCACCCAGATCTACGAGGGCACCAACCAGATCCAGCGCATGGTGATGGCCCGCCAGCTCCTGAAGGGCTGATTTAGGCGCGCTTACCTGCGGTTTCTCGAACCCGTCTTGCGTGAAACGGGCCGCCAGGCCCGCGAGTCTGGCGACCCGTTCTCGTGTCTTGATTGTCCGGTTGATGCCGATTATTTCCCGTCGTTTCCGGACCCCGTGCTGAATCCGTGCTGACACCTAGCGTTCCTGGGTATGCCAACTGCCTGGCCACAGCGGCCGAGAACAGACCCCGGCAGGCGCCGGTGCCAGGTCTTGCCGGCCCGGCTCATTCCGGGGCCGCGCAGCCGCGGCAGGGTGGTTCGGTCTCCGACGATGTTCATTCCGAGTGCTCAGCGGGCTGTTGCGGAATTGATTCCTGGGCCGGGCAGCGCAGGCAGCGCGTGCAGCGGCCGGGCGGCGTGTGTAGTTGCGCAGGCGCTTGGGTGCGATGGTGCCGCCCTGGCCGGGTCAGGCGGCCAGGGCGGCCAGGGCCTGGGGGGTGAGGTGGCCGGTGCTCAGGGCCTTGAACAGGTTGTGCACGGCGCAGATGAACTCCCATTCTGCGGAGGCTTTGCGCTTGCCGCGCACGCTGAGCTGGCGTATGCCCATGTTGTGCTTGATGTTGCCGTGCGGGGTCCCGGCGATGTGGCCGCGCTGGCGGTAGGCGGCGATGCCGTCGGGGGTCTTCAGCCGCTCGCGCATGGCCCGGGTGGCCGGGCCGCCCCAGCCGGGGCCCTCACTATCCGGGGCGCGGGCGGCTTTTTCCAGGTCGCGGCCCTTGCCGGTGGCGATCAGCCGGTCCGGGCCGGGACAGGTGAGGTTGGCCTCGGAGCAGTACCCGGCATCGGACAGTACCAGCCCGATCCCGCCGTCCTGTCCGCCGCTGCCCGGGCTGGCGGGTTCCTGTTCCTGGCCCGGGCTGGCGGGGCGGTGCGCCTCGATGAGCGCGGCTGCCTGCTCAGCCTTGCTGGTCATCGGCTCGAACCACTGGCTGTCGACCGGGTCACCGGTCAGCTCGGTGGCGATGATCAGCTCGTCGCCGCTGGTCATGTTCTGGGTGTTGTATCCCTGGATGAACCCGCCGCCGCGGACCGGCATCAGCCGCGAGTCCGGGTCGGTGATGTTGCGCACCGGGCCGGGGCCCTTACGGTTCGCCTCCCGCTCGGCGGCCTTGCGCTCCGCCCCGGCGGTCCGGGCCTTCGCCGCCTCCAGCTTGGCCTGGGCCTGCCTGACCCGGCAGTGGTCATCGACCCCGGCCGGCCGGCCGCGGCGGGGCTGCCCGGCCGCATACCGCTCCTCCAGCTCCGCCAGCTCCGCCGCCCGGGCCGCCCGGACCCGGGCCAGGTTCTCCTCCGCCTCCGCCACCGCCGCCGACGCCGGCGGGCACCCGGCCCGCTCCCCGGCCTGCCGCCGCGCCCGGTACGCCTCGGCCCGCGCCTTCTCCGCCGCCTCCGCGGCCTCCCGCTCCGCCCGCAAACCGGCCAGCGCGGCGGCGATCCGCTCATCGCGCCGCCGGGGGCTCCAGGCACCGGGCGGCACCTCATCCCCCCGCCGGCCCGCCCCGAACAGCTCATCCTCGGCCGCATCAGCCGCCGCGTGCGCCGCCACCGCCTGCTCAGCCAGCCTGGCCAGCCCCTCCTCGGTCCGGTTCGCCGCCTTCGACGCGTTCGCGGCGATCTTCATCCCGTCCAGCGCCACCGTGCCCAGCTTGCCCATCCCCAGCCGCGCGCACAGCACCAGCACCTGCGCGAAGAACTCCCCGGCCGCTTCGGGGAAATCACCCCGGAACCGGGCGAACGTCACATGACCGGGCAGGTTCCCCGCGCAGATCACCCGGAACGCCACATCGGTGCCGCACAGCCGCTCGATCTCCCGCGACGAGGTCACCCCGTGCGCATACGCCCACACCAGCACGGTCACCAGCATGTCCGGGTCATAACCCGCCGTGCCCGCCCCGCCGGTCTTGCGCCCTGCATGGAACGCCGAGGTGTCCATATGCTCGTCCACCGCCCGGATCACCAGCCACACCGGATGATCCGCTGGCAGCCACTCCCGCATGTCCGGCGGGAACAAGAACGGCTGGTCCCGGTCAACCGGGCGATACCCCTTCGCCATGCACCGACCCTGTCAAAAGATCACCAACATGGGCAGTAAGACACGCCGGGCCAGGTCAGCTGATTCTGCAACACCCCGTCAGCTGCTGAGGACATCTCCCTCGGCGCGGTAGAAGATCTTCGATGGCAGCGGCTTCGCCCCGAGTGCCGCGTAAAACGCTTTCGCCTGCTCGTTACTTTCGTCCGTCGTCCACTCGACCCGGCTGCACCCGCGTTCGGTGGCGATCGCGTACAGGCTACGCATTAGCGCGGTCGCCACCCCCGTGCGGCGGGCAGTATCGGCGACGTACAGCTCCTTGAGATACAGCGACGCCGACAGCCCGGCGGCCGGCCACAGAAACGAGTACGTGGCGAACCCCACGAGCTTGTCCGTGTCGTCTCGCGCTAGCAGCGCGAACGCGGCCGGCGGAACGCCGAACAGGGCGGCGCTGATCTCCGCGGCCCGCTGCTGGGGCGGGTCCGGCCGCACGTCTCCGTAGAACACGTCCATCTCGGTGGCCAGCGCGACCAAATCGTCTACATCCGCAGCTGTTGCTGGGGCGAACGTGATCAACGCGATCCTCTTCCTAGGCCTGCACAAGGTCTGCGAACTCGCGAGCCAACGGCGACGTTAGCTGAGCCGGACTCAGCGCTCCGAGCAGCCTGCGAGCACGATCGGCGATGATGCCCTGCCGCTGCGGGCCGGTCAGCGCCGTGATCGTTTCCGCCGCGTAGCCGAGCCCCGTGTCCGGGTCGGCCCAGGCGAAGCACTGAGCGCGGTCCAGCCTGCTAAGCGCCCAGTCCGTATAGTCGCCGGGCGCGCACAGTTCCAGCGCGCGGGCCGTCGCTTCGAGCGCGGCAGGGAGATCCCGGAGCAGAGTGAACGCCGACCCGGCATGAAAGCGGAGCTGACTTTCTCCGTACCCGAATGCCGATGCAGTCCGGTCAGTCTCGGGGAGTGCGTCGAGGAACCGCTCAGCCTCGGTGAGCGCCGCCCGTGCATTGCCGCCGTCTCCACGCGCAGCGTGGGCGCGCATCTCCAGTGCCGCCGCGAGCGCCGCCCCGACGCACGGAACCGTCTGCGCGGCGCGGGCCGTGTCGATCGCCGTCGTCATCTCGCCCGCGTAAAACCAGCCGTAGGATTCCTGCGCCCTCGCCCACGCCAGCACCTTCGCGTCCCCTGCCTCAAGAGCAGCATGCTCCGCCGTGCGGCTCCAGCCGCGCCATGCCCGTCGGTCACCCGTCTTGATCAGCGTGAGGACCATCATGCCCGACATCCCCGCGGCGACTCCGGCGAGCCTCCGCAGCGCCGACGCCGAACGGTGCCGGGTGATCGCCGCCTCCAGGTCCGCGAGATCCCCGGTCAGGTCGTCGAGCAGTACAGGCGAGGGCACGTCACGGGTCCGGTACCCGTACCGCATCATCGCCTGCTGCCAGTCGTCCAGCTCGGCCGCGCTCATCGCGCCAGCCGAGATCGTGTCCTCCAGATGCCGCCGGGTCAGCTCCATGTCCCTCGGCAGGCGGGAAGCCATTTCGGCCTCCGCCGCTGCGACGATCTCCCCGGCCGCGTCGAGCGCGTCGTCGAGCACGGCCGCCACATGGGCGGTGACGGGCTTGCGGCCATTGAGTATTCGCGAGAGAGCTCCGGCGTCGTAGGGCGCCGCCGTGGCGAGAGCACGTAGCGACATGCCGCGCCTGGCCTGCCAGGCGCGTACGACCTGGCTGAAACCGCCGTCCGTCATGCGTTCCGCCGTCCGCGCGGGAAGGTTGCCGTTGCCGGTGTTGCCCTGTTGCCCATCCTCTGACCGGCAACACGCCCACTCTTCCCACGTTACAGCGAGCCGGTGCATTCTGCCCGTATCGGTGACGGACTCGGGACGAGGAGTACACGCGATGAGCGGGACTGGCAGGCATGACCGGTAGCGGGGACATCGCCAGCGAGCCCGCCACGGGAGAGGGCACAAACGCGGCAACGGACGGCGATACGCGCACGGATCAGGAAGCGCGTCTCGCCCGCGCGCCGGCACGGTCCATGTCGGCGCGAGTACGGGCGGCCGAACTGCGTGAGCGCATGGTGAAGGCCGGGAAATGGCGGAGTGGAGGATGAGGGACCTAGCCCGCATCGGGGTCTACGCCGTCGCGGAGCAGGCGTCATGACTGCGCCCTACGAGGCAACGGGCCAGTCCATGACCGCCTGGCCGCTGTCGAGCACGATGGTGCCCCTCGGCGTGCTCCCGACCGCTCCCGGCTGTGCCCGCGCTTACGTCCGGTCCACGCTCGCCGCGTGGAATACCGGCTACTTCGCCGAGACGGCCGAGCTGGTGGTCAGCGAAATGGTCACCAATGCCGTCGAGGCATCCACTGTCCAGGGCAGTCCGTTGTACGTAGGCGGGCGCATGCTGGTCGTCTGGGTCCGCCTGTTCAGCGACGGTTTCCGGCTCATCATCGAAGTGGTGGATCAGGCACCGGGAGTTCCCGTGGAGGGAAAGGCGGCTCCGGACGAGTGCGGGCGCGGCCTGCAATTGGTCGACGCTTTCACTGACGGGCGCTGGGGCTGGCTACCGGGACCGCCAGGGAAGTGCGTGTGGGCCGAACTGAGAGCAGAAGACAGCGGCTCGGGAGCGGGTGACGTGGTGTGAACTCGAGATGCTAGCGGCGCACCGGCTTGATCAGGTCGCAGTAGCCGGGCACGCCACAGTCCGACATGTAGGAGGCGATATGGAGCGCGCATTAATTACTGGTGTTGCCGGGTTCATCGGCTCGCACCTTGCTGCGGAACTGCTCCGGCAAGGCTGGCTGGTGACTGGAGTGGACACCCGGTCCCCGGCTAACGACCCGGTGGCAGCCGAGAACCTGACGGAGTTTATGCGGGATAGTCGCTTCCAGTTCGCCTCGGCGGATGTCGTCGCCGGAGACCTGGCGATGCTGCTGGAAGGCGTCCGGGCGGTGTTCCACCTCGCGGCGCTCCCGGGGGTGCGCCGGTCGTGGGGTGATCGATTTGCCGATTACCTGACCTGCAACGTGCTGGGCACGCAGCGGCTCCTTGAAACCTGCGCGATGGCGGAGGTGCCGCAGCTGGTGTTCGCATCATCGTCGAGCGTCTACGGGCCGACCGACGGAACGCCGTCTCGGGAGTCTGATCCGCTGGCGCCGATGTCTCCGTATGGTGTGTCAAAGCTGGCGGCTGAACGCCTGTGCCTGGCCTACGCGAGCCGCCCGGGTGCCGTCACGAGCGTCGTCGCACTGCGGTATTTTACGGTCTACGGGCCTAGGCAGCGGCCCGACATGGCATTCAGCCGGATCATGCGCGCTGCCCTGTCAGGCCACGCCGTATCCCTATACGGGACCGGGGAGCAGCGTCGCGACTTCACCTACATCTCGGACGTGGTGAATGCCACAATCGCCGCCGTGTCCGCCGAGGTGCAGGCCGAGGCGGTGAACGTGGGGTCCGGGTCCACTGCGACGCTCACGCACGTGCTGGAGTCTGTGGCCGTACATGCCGGTGCTCCGGTTCCTGTGCTGCGCCGCGTCGCCCAGCCGGGTGATGTCGAAGCGACCTCGGCCGACCTCACGAAGGCGCGGCATCTGCTCGGCTACGAACCGCGAGTCGGGCTAACGGAAGGGCTACGACGTCAGTGGGACTGGCTGGCCGCCCGCGAGCACCGGGCGGTACCTGTCGGGGCGGAGGTGGCCAGATGAAGCTCGTGGTGACCGCCAGTTCGGCCAGCGAACTATTCGTAGAGGCGTGTCATGCGGTGCTGGCCACAGGGCAGCCGGTCGCTCCGCGGGGTATGCCGACCATCGAGGTGCTGGGCGCAAGCCTGACACTCACTGAGCCGCGCTGTCGGCTTGTGGACGTTCCTCCGATCAGGATGATCAACCCGGCGTTCGCGGCGGCGGAGGCAGCCTGGATCTTGTCCGGCTCGGACGGCCCGTGGATCTTCGAGTTCAACGAGCGGCTGGCCGAATACGCCGACGACGGGCGGCTGATGGGCGCGTACGGGCCGCGGCTGCGCCGCTGGCACGGCCGGGTTGACCAGCTTGCCCTGGCCCGGCATCTGCTGGCTGCTGATCCCGCGACAAGGCGTGCGGTTATCCAGTTGTTCGACCCTGAGGCCGACGCGCAGGGGCACAAGGATGTGCCGTGCACGCTCGGGTACCGGTTCTACCTCCGCGACGAGTGCCTGCACATGCACACGACGATGCGTAGCCAAGACCTGTGGCTTGGATTCTGCTACGACATCTTCACCGCGACGATCCTG
The DNA here is from genome assembly GCA_052144275.1 of Streptosporangiaceae bacterium. GTDB lineage: Bacteria > Actinomycetota > Actinomycetes > Streptosporangiales > Streptosporangiaceae > Palsa-504. The sequence goes on along the minus strand of JBKQQQ010000463.1, from coordinate 3,307 downwards.
CAGGAACTGCTCGCCGGATGGCTGGGCGTACAGCTAGGCAGATACGTGCTGAGCGTCGATTCTCTCCACCTTTACACCCCCGACATCCCCAAGGCACAGAGGCTGTCGGCTGCCGCGTCCGGAGTCCCCATGATGCCGCTGGCCACGCCGTGGGAGACCTTCGATGACCTGCTCGCAACAGTCATTAACGGCAGCGTGCCCGCACAGTCAGGCTGGGCGGACATCGCCTGCGTGCTGGCCAGCTACCGGGCGCGGAAGGCAGGGGACCATCACGCCGCTTGGGCGTCGGCCGCCAGTTCCCCCGGCCCGCTGGCCGCCACGCTATGCCGCTGGTACGACCACCTCGACCGGGGCCGCCTGCCAGCGAGGGGGGCACATTAGTGAGAACTCGTGACCGCCAGCCCAGGGTGCTCGGCCTGTGTTCCTTCACCCACGATTCCGCCGCCGCCCTGATAGCCGACGGAAACTTCACCGGCATGACGGAGGAAGAACGCCTTTCCGGTGTCAAGCACACCCGCAGCTACCCCGCCAAAGCGGTGGAATGGCTGCTCAAAGACCAGGGTCTGTCCAGGGCCGACGTTGATGTCGTCGCGTACAACTTCGCTGGGCATCGCTACCTGGCCGGGATCGCCGACGCGCCCGCGCACCTGCTGCGGCCCGCCACCCGCGCCCGCGCGCTGCCGCGGGCCGCCAGCTTCGCCGTCGTTCACCACCGCTTCCGGCAGCGGATGAAGATGCTGAAAGAGATTTTCCCGAACGGGCGGGTCCGTTGCGTCCCGCACCACATGGCTCACGGAATGTACGCATACGCGGCGTCGGGTTTCGACGATGCCGCCATCCTGATCATCGACAGCCTTGGCGAGACCTGCACCACATCCATCAGCGCCGCCGCAACCCGCGCCGACGGCACTGTCCGGTACCGGTTCGCCGAAGCGATCAGCGATCCGGCGTCCCTCGGCTACGCCTACGGCGCCGTCACCGCGCACCTCGGTTGGCGGCGCGGCGATGAGGAAGGCACGGTCATGGCGCTGGCCGCGCTCGGCGATCCGGCTCGGTTCCGTGACGTGTTCGCTCGTGCGATCCCGCTCACGGACACCGGGTTCACCCTTGACCCCGACTTGTTCCCGCTACGCGTGCTCCGGCACGGCTGGTCCCGGGTCACCCCTGCCTTCATGGAGGCCACGTGTCCTCCTCGCGGTAAGGACGGGGAAGTCACCCGAGTCCACGCGGACGTAGCGGCGGCACTGCAGGAACGCACAGAGCAGGTCATCGTTCACCTGGCTCGCCGGGCGCACGCCATGACGGGTGCGCGACGGCTTTGCGTGGGCGGAGGCGTAGCGATGAACTGCGTTGGCATCGGCAAGATCCTCGCCGACGGCCCGTTCGGCGAGGTGTCCGTCCCGCCTGCTCCCGGGGATTCTGGCACCGCCATCGGCGCCGCGCTCGCCGCGCACCACGCCCTCACCGGCATCATGCCCGGCGGCCCGGTCGGGGGCAGCTACCTCGGACCGGCCTACCCGCATTTCACGCCCGCCGCGCTGCCACCGGGACTGTCCGCCTTGCAGGTCCCCGACCCAGCCAGCCATCTGGCGACCCAACTCGCCGCCGGAAAGATCGTCGGGCTCTTCCAGGGCAGGCTGGAAGCCGGTCCACGGGCGCTGGGCAACCGGTCGATCCTCGCGTCTCCCATCACGTCGGATGTGGCAGGTCGGCTGAACGCGGCCGTGAAGTTCCGCGAGTCGTTCCGGCCGTTCGCCCCGGTCATCCTGGTCGCAAACGCCGCAGACTATCTGCCTGACGCAGCCCAGCCCCTACATGTCGATCGCCGTTCCGGTCACCGGCCTGGCCAGGACCCAGATCCCGGCCGTCATCCACGCGAACGGCACCGCCCGGGTCCAGACCCTGGCACCCGAGCAGAACCCGCTCCTTGCCGACGTGCTTAGTCATTTCGCGCGGCTGACAGGCGTCCCAGTGCTGATCAACACTTCGCTCAACGTCAAGGGCCAGCCGATCTGCGGCACACCCGAGATGGCGATCGAGTGCCTGGCATCCAGCGGGCTCGACGGTCTGATGCTCGACGGCGGTTGGTGGGTGGGCAAGTGAGGCTCGGGTACAGCTTCTGGGGGTTCCTCGGCCCGGGCATTACCGACACCCCCGACGGTGGCCGCAGCCACCGCCGCACCCTAATCGACGGCCTGACCGCGGCTGGACACGACATCGTGTTCCTCCAGGACAACCGCGACCTGACCGAAGCCGGCCATGACCTGCGGGACCGCTACTCATGGGATGCCGGGCTGCCCGGTATTGACGTGCTGTTTCTTGAGTGGCGGTGGCCGGTACCCGGGCGGAGTACCACCCCGTGCGGTACCCCAGGCCACACCTGCGACCTGCACCGCCAGGACGAACTTGTCGCCCGCTACACCGTCGGGCAACAGGTCCGGACAATCGTGTGGGACAAAGACCTGCAACTGCCGGTCAGCTCGCCGCTGCGCTCGCTGCCCAACATCGCGGTCTGTGAGGCCGCGCTGGCGCCCAGCCCCGGCGCGGTAAGCCTGCTGTTTCCCGTCGCGGACGATGACCTGGACCAGGCCGACCCGGCGGCTCTGGCCGCGATGCCCAGGCCGCTGCCGCTGGTCTACATCGGGAACCAGTATGACCGCGACGAGGCGTTCGGCGCGTTCTTTGCACAGGCTGCTGTCCGGCACGGCCATCGTGTGGCCGGGAAATGGAACCGGACGGCGGACTGGCCGCACGTGAACTTCACCGGCCGTTGCGCCTTTCCCGAAGTGCGGGACCTGTATGAGTCGGCGCTGACAACCGTGCTGCTCCTCCCTGATCGGTACGCCAGAGCGGGTCAGATGACCCAGCGGCTGTTTGAGGCCGTGCTTGCCGGGTGCCTGCCGCTAACCCCAGCCACGCTCCCCTTCGCTTCGGCCTTCACGCCCCCGGTGCTGCACGCCTCCACGGGTGCCGAGATGGCCGACCGCATCGTCGGGCTGCAGGGTATCGCCGGAACGCCCCGGCACGCGGGGCTCATTGCCGACTGCCTCGGCATGCTGGGAATCTTCCGGCTCTCCCGCCAGGTCACTACCGTTGACCGAATCCTCAGGAGGCTCACTGATGGTTTTTCGGCGTGTCCGGACCCGGGATCACCGGCTGCTCGCTAGGGTCGTGGCCCGTGGATCGGATCGCGATTATCGGCTGCGGCGGCAGCGGCAAGTCTCACCTGTCCCGCTCACTGGGCATCCTGCTGGGAATCACCCCCGTCCACCTGGACGGCCTGTACTACGACCAGGACTGGAAGCCC
>JBKQQQ010000462.1:0-3364 GCA_052144275.1 Streptosporangiaceae bacterium | reverse complement strand
ACCTCGGCCAGCCGTTCCCCGGCGAGGATCACCGCTCCGGGCGCGGCGAGCGCCTGGCTGGCCCGCTCAAGGAGGGTCTGGGGGGCCAGGGGGGTCTGGGGGGCCAGGGGGGTCTGGGGGGATGGAGTCCCCCCAGGAGCAGGGGGGGTCTGGGGGGGATCGTCCCCCCGGGAAGGAACTGCCGCGAGCGCGGTCAGCGCGGCGGTCTCGTCCCCTGGCAGGGTGGCCAGCAGCACGCCGGACAGCTTCGCCAGCCCCGGGCTGGCCAGCGCCGCGACGGAGAACACCTGGAGGTGATGACGCCTGACTCCCTTGCGCAGCCGCAGGAAGACGATGGGCGACTCGTCTTCTGGCTCGAAGCCGGCCAGCAGGACAGCGGGCGCCTGCTCCAGGTCGGCGTAGCTGACGCCGATGCCGGTCCCGGCCACGCAGGCGGCCAGGAACTGCTCCTCCTCGGCCGAGTGCGGCCGCGCCCGCATGTCGATGTCGTTGGTGTCGAGGGCCACCCGCGCGAACTTCGCGTAGGCGTAGGCGTCCTCCAGCGTCAGCCGGCCGCCGGTCAGGACGCCGACACCGCGCGGTCCGGGGAGGCCGGGAAGGGGAAGAGCGTCACGGGCCGCGGTGAGCCCGGCGGCGGCCACCGCCAGCGCGTGCGGCCAGGACGCCGGGACAAGCACACCGGCCTCGTCCCGGACCAGCGGAGTGGTCAGCCGGTCGGGCTGGGTCGCGTAGGTGAACGCCCACCGGCCCTTGTCGCAGTTCCACTCTTCGTTGACGGCAGGATCGTCGCCGGCCAGCCGGCGCGTGACCCGGCCGCGCCGGACGTCGGTGCGCAGCCGGCAGCCGGAGGCGCAGTGCTCGCACACGCTCGGCACCGATACCAGGTCGAAGGGCCGGGACCGGAACCGGTAGGCGGCGCCGGTGAGCGCGCCGACCGGGCACACCTGCACGGTGTTACCTGAGAAGTAGGAGTTGAACGGCTTGCCCGCCGCGGTGCCGATGAACTGGCTGGGACCGCGCTCGATGAAGTCGATGAACGCGTCTCCCGCGATTTCCTCGGACGTCCGGACGCACCGGGTGCACGAGATGCACCGCTCCCGGTCGAGCAGCACCTCGGTGGAGATCGGCACCGGCTTGGCGAAGGTCCGCTTGTCCTCGGTGAACCGGGTCTCACCCTGGCCCGAGGACATCGCCTGGTTCTGCAGCGGGCACTCGCCGCCCTTGTCGCACATCGGGCAGTCGAGCGGGTGGTTGATGAGCAGCAGTTCCATCACGCCCCGCTGCGCCTTCTCGGCGACCGCGGAGGTGAGCTGGGTGCGCACCACCATGCCTTCCGTGCACGTGGTGGTGCACGAGGCCAGCGGCTTGCGCTGGCCTTCCACCTCGACCAGGCACTGGCGGCAGGCGCCGATCGGATCGAGCAGCGGGTGGTCGCAGAACCGCGGGATCTGGATGCCGAGCATCTCCGCGGCCCTGATCACCAGGGTTCCCTTCAACACCCGGATCTCGAACCCGTCGATGGTGACGGAGACGGTGTCCCTGGCGGCGTCGACGGTCATGAGTTCCCCCTGCTAGCCCGGGGGGACACAGTGCCCCCTGGGGACACCCCAGACCCCGATGGCCCGTTGAACCCCCCGGAGAAGAGGGTCGAAGCAGCAGGATCGAAGGGGCAGCCGCCTTCCTTCTGGTGCTGCATGAACTCATCCCTGAAATACTGGATGCCCGAGGTGATCGGGCTGGTCGCGCCGTCGCCTAGGGCACAGAAGGCGCGGCCGAGGATGTTGTCGCAGATGTCCAGGAGTTTCTCCAGGTCTTCATCGGTGCCGTGGCCATGTTCCAGCCGTTCGAGCACCTTGACCATCCAGAACGTCCCCTCGCGGCACGGCGTGCACTTGCCGCAGGACTCGTGCTCGTAGAATTCGGTCCAGCGGAGCACGGCGCGGACCACGCAGGTGGTCTCGTCGAAGATCTGCAGCGCCCGGGTGCCGAGCATGGATCCGGCGGCGGCGACCGACTCGAAATCCAGCGGCACGTCGAGATGCTCGTCGGTCAGGAGCGGGGTCGACGAGCCGCCCGGGGTCCAGAACTTCAGCCGGTGACCGGCCCGCACCCCGCCGGCCAGCTCGAGCAGTTCGCGGAGCGTGACGCCGAGCGGCGCCTCGTACTGACCGGGCGTGGTGACGTGCCCGGACAGCGAGAAGATGCCGAATCCCTTGGACTTCTCCGTGCCCAGGCCGGCGAACCAGTCCGCGCCGTTGGCCACGATGGACGGCACGCTGGCGATGGACTCCACGTTGTTGATCACCGTCGGGCAGGCGTACAGGCCGGCCACGGCCGGGAAGGGCGGCCGCAGCCGGGGCAGGCCCCGGTAGCCCTCGAGCGAGGTGAGCAGCGCTGATTCCTCGCCGCAGATGTAGGCGCCGGCGCCGGCGTGCACGATGACGTCCAAGTCGAGGCCCGAGCCGAGGATGTCCGTCCCCAGGTAGCCGGCCGCGTACGCCTCCGCCACCGCGTGCCGGAGCCGCCGCACCACGTGCAGCACCTCGCCGCGCACGTAGATGAACGCGTGCTTGGCCCTGATCGCGTACGCCGTGATGATCACGCCCTCGAGGAGCTGGTGCGGGTCGGCCATCATCAGCGGGACGTCTTTGCACGTGCCCGGCTCAGACTCGTCCGCGTTGACCACCAGGTAGTGCGGCTTGCCGTCGCCCTGCGGCAGGAAGCTCCACTTCACCCCGGTCGGGAAGCCGGCCCCGCCGCGACCGCGCAGGTTCGCGGCCTTCAGCTCGGTGATGAGCTGATCGGGCTGCAGGGCCAGCGCCTTCGGCAGCGCGCGGTAGCCGCCGGTGCGCTTGTAGCCGTCCAGCGTGAAGGCATCCGGCTGGTCCCAGCGCGCGGTGAGCACCGGGGTAAGCGTGTCGGTCACCGCGACTCCTTGCTAGCCCGGGGGGACGACGCCCCGGAACCCCCCGCTGCGCTTCGCGCCCCGCTGCGGTGCCCGCCGTAGTATCGCCCGGCCGGAGGGGCCGCAGGCCCCTCGCGGACCGCGCGATCGCAGGGCCTCGCCCCGCGCGACTCGCCGTAACCCATGCCGGTCACTGTGCCTCTCCTTGCCCTGGCTCCGGCGCGGTCCAGCCGTGCTCCTCGGCGATCTTGAGGCCGACCAGGCTGGCCGGGCCCGCAGCCGGGCCGTCCGTGGCCTGGTCGTCGTTGAAGCCCGCCAGGATCCGGGACGCCTCGCGCCAGGTGCACAGCCTGCTCGGGCCGCGGGTCGGGCTGACCGTGTTTCCCGCCCGCAGGTCGTCGACGAGCTGGCGGGCCGAGGCGGGGGTCATGTTGTCGAAGAATTCCCAGTTCACCATCA
>JBKQQQ010000461.1:0-5449 GCA_052144275.1 Streptosporangiaceae bacterium | reverse complement strand
CCGCCCGCTCGGGGAAGCCCAGGGCGCGGGTCATCAGCACGTGCGTCTCGCCGATCGTGTCGAGGACCTGGGCCCGGACCATGCGCGCGATCAGGCCTGCCGGGTAGGCGGCGACCACCAGCGCGGGCAGCACGAGATGGCTGAGCGTGCTGCCGAGCACCGGCCAGTTGCCGGTCAGCAGCGCGTCCAGCACCGGGAAGCCGGTCACCTTATGCGGCGGGCTGCTGAACAGCAGGCCGGGTGAGTACTCGCCGGCCACGGGCAGCAGGTGCAGCCGGTCCGCGAAGACCAGCTGCAGGATCAGCGCCAGCCAGAAGATCGGCATCGAGACGCCCAGGATCGACCCGGCCCGCACGGTCTGGTCGAGAGACCGGCCCGGCCAGCGCGCTGCCACCAGCCCGGCCGGCACGCCGACGGCCAGGGCGATGATGAGAGCGGCGATCACCAGTTCTAGGGACGCGGGCGCCGCGACGGCGATATTCGAGATGACCGGCTGGTGCGTGTGAATGGACACGCCCCAGTTGCCGGTCAGGATCCCGGCGAAGTAGGAGCCGAGCTGGACCGGCAGCGGCCGGTCCAGGCCGAGGAACCTGGCCGCCGCGGCGACCTGGGCCGGCGAGGCATGCGGGCCGGCCCAGGTCGCCGCCGGGTCACCCGGAACGACGTGAGCAATGACGAACGTCAGGACGATGACGCCCGCCACCACCACGATCGCGAGGGCGACCCGGCGGGTGCTGTAGACAATCAACTGCTCTGCGGCTTCAGGTCGTAAGCGAATACGACATTCGGGTAGGCGGGGTTGACCTGGAGGCCGGTGAAATTGCTGAGCATCGCGTACTGGTAGTTCGTGTTGTAGAAGAAGACGATCGGGGCCTGCTGCAGGATCTCGACCTGCATCGTGCGGTAGAGCTGCTCGCCCGCCGCCGGGCTGGTCGCGACCAGCGACTCCACCTGGTTGATCTGGCTGTCCAGGGTCGCGCTGGAGTAATAGGACAGGTTGTAGTACGGCTGGCTCTGCGCATAGAGCAGGTTGATGAACCAGGAGTACGGGTCGGCGTAATCGGGCCACCAGTACTCCATGAAGATGTCCTGCCGCTGCGACGCGCTGGCCGACTTGCCCTTGGCCCACTGAGTGGGCCACGACAGCCCCTGCACGGTGAGGTTGATGTTCAGCTTGGCCAGGCTTGACTTCAGCAGCGTGGCCACGACCTGCTCGTTCGAGTCACCGGCGGTGTAGGTGAGGGTCAGGTTCAGGGTCTTCTTGCCCGGCCCGTAGCCCGCCGAGTGCAGCAGCTGGGTGGCCTTCGCCAGGTCATAGCCGTAACTGGGCAGGTTGGTGAAGTGACCGAGCAGGCCCGCCGGGACGATCCCGCTCGAGGGGACCGCGCCGCCCTGCAGCGCCGCGATGATGCCGTTGTAATAGGTCGCGTAGGAGAGCGCCTGGCGGATCGGCAGGCTGAGCGCCTGGGTGTTCAGCTGGCCGAGCAGGTTCTGCCAGGACGGGGTGCTGGTCAGCCGGACGCCGGGCGTTCCCTTCAGCGACGCCCACAGCGTCGGGCTGAGCTGCTCGACGAAGCTGACCTGCCCGGACCGCAGCAGCTGCGCCGCCGTGGTGTCCTGCGGGACCACCCGGAACACCACGGTCTTGTAGTGCGGGCCGCTCCAGCCGCCCCAGTAGCCAGGGAACGCCTTGAGGATGACCTCGAACTCCTGGCCGCTGTTGTAGGTCTTCAGCTCGTACGGCCCGGTGCCGGCGTCGTGCGCGGCGTTCAGCCAGTTGGTCAGGCTGCCCGAGCCCGCCGCGGCGGTGTCGTAGATGTAGGCGGAGTAGTCGGCCGAGGCCTCCAGCGACAGCGGCGACGGGTACTTGAGCTGGAACGCGAGCGTGTACTGACTGGGCGTGCTGATGGAACTGACCGCGCCCCAGATGTAGGAGGCCCCGCCGCCCAGCTTGATCGTCCGCTCGATCGCCGCCTTGGCCGCCTGGGCGGTCATCAGCCGGCCGGTGACGAAGTGAACGCCATGCCGGAGCTGGAACGTCCAGGTCAGGCCGTTGGACGTGTGCGACCAGCTGGTCGCGAGCTCGGGCTCGATCGTCTTCGTGGCCGAGTCGTAGTGCGTGAGGGTCTGGTACATCTCGCTCATCGCGATGATGCCGTTGGAGTACTCGGTGGCCGGGTCCCAGCCGTCGACTATCACCGGGGTGTAGGTGTCGTAGGTAAAGGTGCTGTTGCCGGACGCCGACTGCGTTGAGGCCGCCGGCGTCGATGCGCCGCAGGCCGCGAGCGTTATGGCCAGCGCCGGGACTGCCGCGGCAAGCCAGATGCGATGCCGTCTCATCGAGATCCTCCCTCAGGGGTTCCCGTCATTACTGGTCGCGGGGTAGACGCCGCCCAGTGCGCCCGCGGCCTTGGCGCGGATGCGAACTGCCGGCGTCGTGAGGTAGGCGAGCGGGACTTCCTCCAGCTCCACGATCTGCACCGTGGCCGGGTCCGCGCCCGCCGATATGGCATGCTCGCGTGCCTCATCGCACGCCTCGGCGAGCGCGGCCTTCCGGCCGTCGCTGCCGAAGTGGAAGATCCGGTCGACCTGCCCGCTGACCGACGCGATCGCCGCGCCGATCGCGTTCGCCGCGTCGAAATGCTCCGGCCGGATCACCTCGCTGACCCCGGGCATGCCGTCGGGGACCAGGATGCTGCCGCCGCCGACCGCGACCAGGGCCCGGTCGCCCTTGGCCGTCTTGACCCGGTCGATGGCGTCCGCGAGCATCGCGTCGGCTTTCCTGGCCGCGTCCTCCAGCAGTTCCCGGTGGCCGCGGGCCAGGGCGGCATCGCCAAGGTCCGCCCGGCCGGTCAGCACCGCGCTGTCGGTCAGGGTCGGTGTCCGGCCGCCGAACACCAGCGCCTCGTCCAGCAGCCGGTAGCCGACGCTGCGCGGCCCGATGCGGACCTGGCCCGGTTCCCCGGAGAGCACCGTGCCGCCGCCGAGGGCGATCGTCACCAGGTCGGGCATCCGGAAGTTCGTGCGGATCCCGCCGATCTCGACGCCCTGCGACGACTCGCGGGGGAACCCGTTGACCAGGACGCCCACGTCGGCAGAGGTGCCGCCGACGTCCACCACCAGCGCGTCCTTGGTCCCGCTGAGGAACGCGGCGCCGCGGATGCTGTTGGCCGGCCCGCTCCCGATGGTCAGCACCGGGTACCTGAGCGCGTGCTCGAGAGCCATCAGCGTGCCGTCGTTCTGCGCGAAGAACGTGGCGGGCCGCAGCCCGTGCAGGGCCAGGGCCTCCTGCAGGGCGCGGGCCACGTCGCTGGCCACCCCGGCCAGGGCCGCGTTCATGATCGTGGCATTCTCGCGCTCGAGCAGGCCGACCGACCCGATCTCGTAGCTCAGCGAGACGTGCACCTCGCCTAGTTCCCGCTTGACGATCTCAGCGGCCAGCAGCTCGTGGCGCGGCGAGACCGGCGCGAAGACGCTGGTGATCGCGACGCCGTCCGCCTGCCCGGCGACCTCGCCGAGGAACTGCTCGACGGCCGCGCCGCCGAACGGCGCCAGGTCGCGGCCGTCGAACTCGATACCGCCCGGCACGATGACCTGGCCGACCGAGACGGCCCCGGCCAGGTCAGCGGGCCACTCGAACATGGGCCGGATCCCGTGGGTGGCCGGTGCGCCGATCCGGATCACGGCTACCCGGTGCAGGTTCCGGCGCTCCAGGACGGCGTTGGTGGCGTGCGTGGTGCCCAGCATCACGTGCGTGATCCGGCTCGCGTCCACGCCGGGAGCGGCCAGCACCGCGTCGATCGCGGCAGTGATGCCGCCGGTGATGTCCGGGGTGCAGGGCACCTTAGCCTTGGCCAGCACCCGGTCATCGCGATCCAGGATCACCGCGTCGGTGTTGGTGCCGCCGACGTCGATGCCGAGGCGGAAGTCAAGCGAGGGCACCGGCGAGCTCCTCCACGGGCACGAAGTCAAAGTCATATCCGAAGGCGCGCGGGCCCGCGGCCTGCAGCCCGCGGCTGGTGCGCCAGATCGGGTCACAGGGGATGGCGATCACGGTGACCCGCTGGCCGTACTTGACCCGCTCGGTGGCGATCGCGTCCGCGGTCTCGGTGTCCAGCACCGTGATCAGGTCGGGCACCGAGGCGAGCACCTTGCCCTGCTCGAGCGCGACCAGGTTCTCGTTCTGCAGCTCCAGCCGGATCAGCCGGCCCGCTTCGTCGCCCAGGCCCTCCACCACGACTGAGCCGCGCACGAATCCCTTGGTGACCCGGCGTTCCACGTCCGAGACCTTGCCGGTCACGAGCCGGAAGGCGCCGATCTCGGCCAGCAGCGCCGCCACCGGATTGTCCCGCGCCCCGTTGAGTGCCTCGCCGATGCAGATCGCCATCGACACCGAGCCGCGCACGGTGGCGCCGCGGGCCTGCGCGACGGTCATGATGTACTCGGTCGAGGCGGCCGCGCCGCCGAACTCCACCGCGGCGGCCCGCGCCAGCCGCTCCATCCAGTCCCCGGAGATGGCCCGGAACACGATCATGTTGCCGCGCTCGTCCGTCATCACGCACGGGTTGACCGGGATCCCGGCCAGCTCCATGGTGACCTGCGGCACCAGCGGGAATGCCCGTCCCATACCGTCGGCGTCGACCACCGGCAGCCCGATCTTCGCTGCCCACGCGATCGGCAGCAGGCCGTTCGAGCCGCCGATCTCCGCGGACATCAGCGCGGCCACGCGGCGGCCGGTGAGGCCCTCCAGGTGCTCCCGGAGCCGGCCGCCCTCATCCCCGTTCTCGATCTTCTCGATGTGCACGGTCGGCGCGCCGATCATCCCGCACGGCATGATCAGCGCCTCATCGTCCAGGTCGTCGAGGTCCGCCAGCGCGACCGGCCCGAAGTCGCCGGTGGCCTGCAGCGCCTCAAGCAGCCCGATCCGCGGGTCGCCTCCGCCGCCCGCGCCCAGGACCGCGCATCCCCTGGCCAGCGCCCTGAGGGCGGGCGGATCAAGCAGCCGCTTCATGATCGATACGCTATCGGCCGGGAGTTAGCAGGCATACGTGCGTTCTGCATCAAAATCAGTCCGATCTTGTTGATAGTGCCCAATGGCCGTCCGGCAGGCCGTAGATCGCCGCGGCCTCCCGCGGCGTGATGATCCCGTCGCGAACGTCGGCGGCCACGAACGCGGGCTCGCGCTCGCGCGGGTCGCCGTAGCCGCCGCCGGTGCCGGTGACCAGCCGGATCAGGTCGCCGCGGCGCAATGGCAGCCGCGACGCCTTGCCGAACCGGGGCGAGATGGGAGCGCCGTCGCGCAGCACCTCCACGTAGTTCGGAGAGCCCGCCCGGCCGCCCGCCGCGCTCCACGGCGGGGTGAGATGCCGTCCCCAGGCGACTGTCAGCAGCGCTTCGCCGGACAGGATCCGGTACTCCCGCACCAGGCCGCGGCCGCCGCGGCGGCGGC
>JBKQQQ010000460.1:0-3590 GCA_052144275.1 Streptosporangiaceae bacterium | reverse complement strand
TCCTGGGGGTACCAGGTGACGGGGTACTACGCGCCGACGGCCCGGTTCGGGACCCCCGACGATTTCCGGTACCTGGTCGACCGGCTGCACCAGGCCGGCGTCGGGGTCCTGGTCGACTGGGTGGCCGGGCACTTCCCCAAGGACGACTGGGCGCTGGCCCGCTTTGACGGCACGGCACTGTACGAACACGCCGACCCGCGCCTAGGCGAGCACCCGGACTGGGGCACCCTGGTGTTCAACTACGGGCGCCATGAGGTCCGCAACTTCCTGCTCGCCAACGCGCTGTACTGGATCGAGGAGTTCCACCTTGACGGACTGCGCGTCGATGCGGTCGCCTCGATGCTCTACCTGGACTATTCGCGCCGGGAGGGCGAGTGGGTCACCAACCGGTTCGGTGGCCGGGAAAACCTGGAAGCCATCGACTTCATCAAGGAAGTCAACGAGGTGCTCTACCGGCACCACCCCTCGGTCATGCTGGTTGCCGAGGAATCCACGTCCTGGCCGGCGGTCTCCCGCCCGACCTACCTGGGCGGGCTCGGCTTCGGATTCAAATGGAACATGGGCTGGATGAACGACACCCTGGTCTACTTCAGCAAAGATCCGGTGCACCGGCGCTACCACCATCACGAGCTCACCTTCGCGCTGCTGTACGCGTTCACCGAGAACTTCATCCTTCCCCTCAGCCACGACGAGGTGGCGCACGGCAAGGGATCGCTGCTCGGCAAGATGCCCGGAGACCGCTGGCAGCAGTTCGCGAACCTGCGGGCGCTGCTGGCCTGGATGTGGGCGCACCCCGGCCGGCCGCTGCTGTTCATGGGCGGCGAGATCGCCCAGAACGACGAGTGGCGGCACGAGGCCAGCGTGGACTGGCACCTGCTCGGCTACCCCGAGCACGCCGCAGTGCAGGCCCTGGTCCGGGCGCTCAACACCGTCTACCGTGCCGAACCCGCCCTGTGGGAGCAGGACTTCGACTGGCCCGGCTTCCGCTGGATCGACCCCGACGATTCCGACCACAGCGTGCTGTCATTCCTGCGGTTCCCCGCCTCAGCCGGACGCCCCGTGGCCTGCCTGGCCAACCTCACTCCGGTGCCCCGCCCCGACTACCGCGTCGGGCTTCCCCAGCCCGGGCGCTGGACGGAGATCCTCAACTCCGACAGCGCGGAATTCGGCGGCAGCAACACCCTCACCGGCGCCGTCACCGCCCAGGCCCCCGGCTGGAACGACCTGGACTACTCCGCCACCCTCACCCTGCCGCCCCTCGGCGTCCTTTGGCTGGCCCACGACCCCGACCGCGACTGACCGGTCCTGACCCAGCAGCCTGTATTCCACGATCCTCAGCCAGCCCCGGCGGCATGGTTGAGGCGGGTCCCAGCCGACTCGGCGCCGCCTCCGCCGCCGGGAAGGGTCCGACGTGGGTGTGCAGGCCACGCAACGCCTCGGCGTACTCCAGCGGAACATAATCCGGCCGCAGCGCGAGCATCTGCCCCGCCTTGATAAACGTCGGCCCGAACCGCTCAAGCGTCAGCCGCAGCCGCTCGGGCAGCGGAACGTCCGCCTCCAGATGGGGCGGGCACTTCGTGCCCGACCGGAACGCGCAGACCAGGTGGCGGGGGACACCCACGCGCTCAGGCCCAGCGCCGGGCGGCCGGTCAGCGGCAGGCAGCGGTACCTGGCGGGAGGGTTGGCGGAGCCTGCGCGCGCGCCGCGAACCCGGCTTTCGCACCAGGCGGCCCGGGAGCCCCTGCTCGTCCGCGGCCGCCAGCTCGCTGATCGCTTGTCGTTACTGACGCCCGGCCAAGGCGCCGGTCAGAAGATCGTGTAGCCGCCGTCTACGACCATGCTGTCCCCGGTATGGAAGATGAGCGAGGGGTCGGCGAGGAACGCTCCGACGGTCTCGAAGTCGTGCAGCGTGGCCCACCGGCGGACCGGCGTCCGGCCGATCGTGGCGGTCACGAACTTCTCGTGCGTCTTCGCCTCGGCCAGCAGCTCGGTGTCGGTCCAGCCGGGCAGCAGGCTGTTGCACCGCACCTTGTGCCGGGCCAGCTCAACGGCCAGGGCGCGCATCACCGCGAGCAACGCCGCCTTGCTGGCGGCGTAGTGCTGCTGGCCGGGAGCCCCGTCGATCGCGCTGGTCGACGACACGCCGACCAGCGACCCGCCCTGTCCTTGCCGGACCAGCACCCGGGCCGCCTCCCGCAGGCACAGGAAAGCGCCGTCCAGGTTGACCTGCAGCACGCGGTGCCATTCGTCGAGTGACATGTCCGTGAACGCCTGCTTGCCGATCGTCCCGGCGCTGGCGACCAGGCAATCGAGGCGGCCGAACCGGTCGAGCGTCGCCCGCATGGCGCCGGCCACGGTGTCCTCGTGGCTGACGTCACACTGGATACCGATCGCCGTGGCGCCCAGCGCCTCGAGTTCCGCGACCGCCTCGGCGTTGCGCTCGGCGCGGCGCGACCAGATGGCGACGGACGCGCCGGCCCGGGCGACGCCGCGGGCGATGCCAAGCCCGATGCCGCTGTTGCCGCCCGTGACGACAACGACGCGGCCCGAAAGATCGATCACAGGAGTAACCTCCGAACGGGATGTCTGGCCGGGCGCTGCGGCTGGACGCAGCTCGTAGCTTACGTGTGCGCCTGCGACCTGTCTGGGACTGCACCGCGCAGTGGCGTGCCGCGATGCCGGCCGGGCCGTCTCCCCCTGCTCAGGGCCAGGTGCGGCCGTTGCGGGGTCCGGGAGGACCTGAGATACCTGCCCTTGAGACCTATGGCCCTGGCGGCGGGCTGGCTGCCGGGCAGGATCGGGGCTGTAGTGACCGCAGGCAGCGAAAGGGGTATGCAGTGGACAGGCTGGCGGGGCGAGTTGCGCTGGTAACCGGCGCGGCGAGCGGCATCGGTGCGGCGACAGCGCGGCGGCTGGCGAGCGAAGACGCAGCGGTGCTGGTCACTGACGTGCAGGACGACGCCGGAGCGCACGTTGCCGCGGAGATCATCGCAGGCGGTGGCCGTGCGGCCTACGCGCATCTCGACGTGACCTCACAAGATGACTGGGAGGCTGCGGTCGCCGCCGTCGTCCGGGAGTTCGGCGGCCTGGACATCCTGGTGAACAACGCGGGCATCGTCGACCTGGCCGGGATCGAGGACACCTCGCTGGCGGACTGGCGCCGCACGATCGAGATCGGCCAGACCGGGGTGTTCCTGGGAATGAAGACGGCGGCGGCAGCGCTGGCCGCGTCCGGGCACGGGTCGGTGATCAACATCAGCTCGGTCTTCGGTGCCAGCGGAGGGTTCGGCACCTCGCCGGCTTATCACGCTGCCAAGGGCGCCGTCCGCACGCTGACCAAGAACATCGCCCTGCACTGGGCCGGCCGCGGGGTGCGGGTGAACTCGGTGCATCCCGGATTCATCGACACCCCCATACTCGACCCGGTCAGGGGAACGCCGGCCGAGCACGCGATGACCGGCCTGACCCCGCTTGGCCGCCTCGGGCAGCCAGCAGAGGTCGCCGCCGGCGTCGCATACCTGGCCAGCGACGATGCCTCCTTCGTCACCGGGCTTGAGCTCTACATCGACGGCGGCTACATGGCCCGCTGA
>JBKQQQ010000459.1:0-6146 GCA_052144275.1 Streptosporangiaceae bacterium | reverse complement strand
AACACGTCGAGCAGCTGGGTCAGGGCCCGCATCTGAATCCGGCCTTCGTCGACGTAGCGCAGATGGTCGCCGAACAGGTCCCACAGGATGGCGCGCGGCTTCATCGGCACTGTTTCGATCGGCACTGTTTCGATCGGTACTGTTTCGATCGGTACTGTTTTCATCGGCACTGGACGGGGGCTGCCAACACGACCATGAGCGCTATTTTGTGTCATAGAATCTGCGCTCGTCAATAGATCGAAACATATTGCCCGTACCCTGGCCGCGGGTAGGCTGGTCATCGCCGTCGACGCGCCCCCCGGGCGGGCGCCGCTCCGCGACATCGTCGTCCGCAGCGCCAGCATGAGCGGATGAGGAGCCGAACGTGAGCCGTCCCGACGCAACGGAGGCAGCCATCCCGGCAATCCGCCTCGCCTCCATCCATATCTACCCGATGAAGGCGGCCCGCGCGGTCGACCTGGCCGAGTCCCTGGTCGAGCCCTGGGGCCTGGCGGGTGACCGCCGGTGGCTCCTAGTCGACGAGGACGGCCGGTTCGTGAGCCAGCGCGAAGAGCCCTCGCTGGCCCGGGTGGTGGTCACCCGCGGCCCGGAGACGATCAACGTCTCGGCCGCAGGCGTCCCCGGCCGCCAGATCACCATCCCCGTCGATGGCGCACAGCTGCTGAAGGTCACCGTCTGGGGCTCTACCGTGCTGGCCGCCGCCGCGGGACCGGAGGGTGACGCGTGGTTCTCGGCCTATCTCGGCCGTCCGGTGCGCCTGGTCTACCTGGATGATCCGACCCGGCGGCCGGTCGACCCGGAGTACGGCCGGGACAGGGATGTGGTGAGCTTCGCCGATGGGTACCCGCTGCTGCTCACCAGCACCGCCTCGCTCGCCGAACTCGGCCGCTGGCTCAGCGAAGACGGCGCGCAGCCCGTCCCGATGACCCGGTTCCGGCCGAACGCGGTGGTGACCGGGGCCCCGCCCTGGGCCGAAGACCACTGGCGTCGCATCCGTATCGGCGCCGTCGAGTTCCGCCTCGTCAAGCCCTGCGGGCGGTGCCTCGTCACCACCACCGACCAGATCACCGGCGAAGTCGGCTCGCAGCCGCTCAAGATGCTCGGCCGGCGCCGCCGGTTCGGCAAGCAGCTCGTCTTCGGCCAGAACATGATCCCCGACGGCCCTGGCCTGATCCGGGCCGGGGATCTGGTCGAGGTCCTCGAGACCGCGTGATTTTCCCGTAACACCGGCCGCCGGATATTTAACGAACCGCGTCTTGTCCGCGCGCCCGCCACCCGCTGACAATCAGTCAAAAGGGAGCGACGGCGCCTCCTTCAAGCCCCGCATCACGGCGCGAAGGGAAACGGCGCATATGGCGATCGCCCCAGGGGAAACTGGCACAGGGAAAACCGGCACAGGGAAAACCGGCACCCAAGACAAAATCGGACTGCGTACATCCGCGCTCGGATTTCCGGCGGTACTGGCCCAGTCCATCGCGCTTATCTCGCCGACGATGACCGCCGTCCTCATTATCCCGCTGGCATTCTCGAACGCGGGCGAGGGCACCTGGCTGGCCTATCTGTTCGGCACGGTAATGCTTCTCTTCGTCGTCTTCTGCCTCAATCAGTTCGCCCGGAGATCGGCCGCTCCCGGCGCCATGTACACGTACACCGCGCGCGGCCTCGGCGCCGGCGCCGGCGTGTTCTCGGGCTGGACGCTGATCTGGTCTTACCTGTTCATCGGGGTGGCCGGGCTGGCCGGTTTCGCCATCTTCTGCGCGCAATTCCTGTCCGCGCTGGGGTTCAAGGGCACCATCTCCCCGGTCCTGTTCTTCGCGATCAGCGCCCTGGCGTGCTGGTACATCGCCTACAAGGACATCCGGCTTTCCTCGCTCATCACCCTGGTCCTGGAAGGCGTCTCGGTGCTGTGCATCCTGATCCTCGCCGGGATCGTGCTGTTCTCCCACGGCATCCAGATTGACACCGCGCAGCTCTCCCTTAAGGGCGTCGGAATCCACGGGATGAGCCTGGCCGTCGTCGCCTGCATCTTCAGCCTGGTCGGCTTCGAGAGCGCCACCGCGCTCGGCGGCGAGGCGAAGAACCCGCTGCGCAACGTGCCCCGCGCGGTCCTGCTGAGCCTCATCCTCACCGGCCTGTTCATGGTCTTCATGGGGTACGTCGAGGTCTTCGGGACGCGTCACTACGGCACGCCGCTCGGCTCGATCACGGCTCCGCTCAACGTCCTGGCCAGCATTTACCACGTGTCCTACTTCAAGATCCCGATCTCGCTGTGCGCGATGATCAGCTTCTTCTCGCTCTCGCTGTCCTGCCTCAACGCGGGCGCGCGGATCATCTACCCGATGGGCGAGCACCTGGTCTTCCCGCGGCACCTGGGCCGGGCGCACGCCACGAACGGGACGCCGCACGTCGCCATCAGCGTCTACGCGGCGATCATGTTCGCGATCCCGGTGGTCCTGGAGATGGTCACGAACCCGGTGACGATCTTCGGCGACGCGGGGACCCTGGCCGCGTTCGGCTTCCTGTGTGCCTATTTCCTGATTTCCGTGGCGGCGCCGGCCTACCTGGCCAAGCGACGCGAGCTGAAAGCGCGCAACGTCGTCATCACCGTGGTGGCCTGCCTGTGCCTGCTGGTGCCGACGGTCGGCAGCTTCTACCCGGTGCCGCCCTACCCGACGGACATCTTCCCGTACATCTTCGCCGCCTACATGGCGGTCGGCGGCGCGTGGCTGTTCGTCGTGAGCCGCCGTCAGCGGGGCATCCTGGCCGGCATCGAGGCCGAGCTTGAGCAAACCCTCCGGGTACACGAGCATGAGAGGGAGGCGGTCCTGGACCTCGCCGCCGAGTCGGAGGCCTAGTTGACCGGGCTGACTAAAGCGGCCTCGTCATGAAGACGCTGAGCGGATCCGGCCGGTAGTCGGCGAACGGGCCGCAGTATTCGAAGCCGAATTTCGCATAGAGCCGCCGGGCCGGCCGGAAAGGCTCGCTCGCGCCGGTCTCGAGGCTCAGCCGGGCGAACCCCATCGCCTTGGCCTCGGCGAGAATGTGGGCGAGCAGCACGGACGCGACCCCGATTCCCCGGCGATCGGCCGCCGTGCGCATGGACTTGACCTCCGCGTGGCGGTCCTCCAGTCGCTTGATCGCACCGCAGCCGACCAGGGCATCGCCGTCCAGGACGGACCAGAACGTGACCTCGGGCCTGCGGAGCCCGTCGAGATCGAGGGCGTGCTTGCTCTCCAGCGGCGTGATGGCCAGCATGTCCCGGACATGTTCGGCCAGGAATGCGGCGATCTCCGGCCCGGACAGATCGTCGACGATTATCTCCATTTCCGCTCCCTCACCCTTATATCTTCCACGCGGCGGGAGCCCGCTTGGCTAGTCCAGGCTGGCCTAGTCCAGGCTGGGCTACACTCATCTGGTGAAGATTAGGCTGACCGTCACCTCGCATGCGATCCTGGGGCTGCTCTCGATCGTCCCGATGTCGGGCTATGACCTGTTCCAGGCGGTGGACCGGTCAGTAAGCCGGTTCTGGCCGATCTCCAAGAGCCAGGTCTATGCGGAACTGGCCCGGCTAGAGCCGCTCGGGCTTATCGAAGGAACCGACGTTCCCCAGGAACGGCTGCCGGACAAGCGGGTCTTCCGTCTCACAGAGGCCGGTGAACAGGCCCTTGACGCCTGGCTGGGTAACGGCGAGATCGAGGAGCTGCAGTTCCGGATCCCGTTCCTGCTCAAAGTGCTCTTCGGGCACCGCAGGCCGCCACGGGATACCGCCGGGCTGCTCCAGCTGGTCGGGGACGAGGCGGCCGATGAGGCCCGGCGCTATTCGGATTACACGGAGTTGCTGGGCTCGGCCCCGGACGCCGCCTATGCCCGGGTGGCTGTCTTGTTCGGGCTCCGGATGGCAGAGGCGATCGCGGCCTGGGCGGAGGAAGCCGAGGCGCTGCTGCCCGAGCGGGCCCGCCGGATTGACCCGCGCCGGCGGGAGCCGGAGACCGCCCCCGCCATGTTCCGGGCCCTTCCCGCGCGGCAGCGCGGCCGCGGGTGAAGCGTCATGCCCGGTCCGCCGAAGCTGGTGGGATCGGGCCGGCACGCCGACGTGTACGACCTCGGCGACGGCCGGGTCCTGCGCCGCTACCGGGACGCCGCCGCTGTGGCCGGCCGGGAGGCCGCGGTGATGGTGCACGCGCTGTCGCATGGGGTGCCGGTTCCTGAGGTCTTCGACGTATCCGGCGCCGACATTGTTATGGAGCATGCCGCCGGGCCTACGATGCTCCAGGACGTCACCCGCCGCCCCTGGACCTTGGACCGTCATGCCCGGCTGCTGACGGCTCTGCACAGCATGGTTCACGCCGTCCCGGCGCTGAGCTGGCTGCGGGCGCCGTTTGGTGACGGCACCGTGCTGCTGCACACAGATCTGCATCCCGGCAACGTCATCCTCACCAGGGCTGGCCCGCGGCTCATCGACTGGCAAGGGGCAGCCCGCGGCCCGGCTGCGGCGGACGTTGCGCTCACCTGGGTGCTAGTCGCGACGTCACAGATACCCGGACCACTGGTGCAGCGGGCAGTGGGCCGGGCTGGGCAGGCGCTGTTCGCCCGCCGCTACCTCGCCGCGGTCCAGCCGCTGGCGCCGTGCTGGCTCGCGGCCGCGGCCAGGCACCGGCTCAGCGATACGACAGTCCGCGAGTCCGAGGCGGCCATGCTGCACCGGCTGCTCCGGAGCAGCCGGCTCGCCGATTGCGGGCCAGATCGGTGACGGCGACCCGGCGACCGGGCGATCCTCGGCTCTTGCTGGAGCCGCGGCACGTGCAGATCCTGGGGCTGCTGGCCGCGGCCAGCTTCTTCCAGGGCTATGACCTGAACGTAATCATGGTCGCCCTGCCTCAGGTGCGGCACGACTTCGGTCTCAGCCAGGCGCAGGCCTCGGACTGGCTGGCGCTCCTGTTCCTCGGCGCGCTGCCGGCGCTGTTCCTCGCCCGGCGGGCCGATCGGTCCGGCCGCCGTCGCCTGCTGCTGGTGTCAATAACCGGGTACACGGTGGCCACCGCGGCCACGGCCGCTGCCCCGACGATCGTCTCGTTCGGCTTGTGCCAGCTGTGCGCTCAGGCCTTCCTGGCGCTGGAAGGGACGCTGACCTGGACGATGATCGCCGAGGAACTACCCGCTCGCGCACGCGGCTTCGGCTTCGGCGTGCTGGCCATGCTTGACGCGCTGGGCGCGGGCACAGGAGCGCTGGCGTGGGGGCTTTTCTTGAGCCCGCACCACCTGTCATGGCGCTGGCTGTACGTGGCCGCAACGCCCGTGCTGCTGGTCGTGGCGTTCCTGCGCCGCCGGCTCCCCGAGAGCTCCCGCTTCCAGGCGGCCGCCTCGGCCGGCCGCCTGGCTGCTAGCTGGCGGTCGCTGCTGCGCCCGCCGCACGGCCGGCTTCTGGTCCTGGTGTGCGCGGCGTCGGCGCTCGGCGGCCTGCTCGCCCAGCCGTCGGTGTTCGTCATCGACTTCATGCAGACCCAGCGGCACCTGTCCGCCTCGGTAGCCAACCTGATCCTGGTCGGCGCCGGTGCCCTGGCCATCCCGGTCCTGGTGGGAGCGGGCAGCATCAGCGATCGCCTCGGCCGCAAACCGGTCGGCTGCAGCTTCCTGGCCCTGAGCGTGGCCGGAACCCTCTGCTTCTTCTTCCTCGCCCGCGGTCCGGCCGGCCTGTTCCTGGCACTCGCGATCACTTACGCCGGCCAGTTCGGCGCGTGGCCCACCCTGACTGGCTTCAGCACGGAGCTGTTCCCCACATCGCATCGCGCCCTGGCCAGCTCCGCAGCCGGCATCGCGAGGGTGACCGGGACATGCATCAGCTTCGTCCTGGCGGCGCTGCTGATCGGGCTCACCGGAAGCCTTGCCCGCTCTGTTGCCCTGCTGGCTGCCGGTCCGCTTCTTGCACTCGTCATCGTGGCGGCCGGCTTTCCCGAGACGGCAGGCCGGGAACTCGAGCAAACATCGGCGGAGTCCGACGGCGCAGCGTCCGTTTTCACCGGCCCGGGCGCGCGCTGATCTCGGCGTCGAGTGCGGTCGCCTGCTCCGCGCCGAGCGGGACATACGCCGGGGAGCGCCCGGGACGCCACCACACCGGGTCGGGAGTGTTCCACCGGTCGGCGGCCAGC